>NZ_QUOS01000003.1:147500-245092 GCF_003390135.1 Streptococcus sp. NM | reverse complement strand
CCAGCTACTTACTTGGACAAAGCTAACTTCCCTGGTCCATTCACAGCTGGTGTCAACCAAGTTATTCCGTATGAATTCTTCGCCGGAGACGGTATGTTGACTCGTCTGATCTTGAAAGCCTCTGACAAAGCCCCATGGTCAGACAATGGTTCAGCTAAAAATCCAGCTCTTCCACCAGTAGAAAAATTGGGGAAAGGTCTCTACTTCTACGAAGTAGACTTGGCCGGCACTCAAGGCAAATCAGACAAAGAGCTTCTTGACCTCTTGAAACAAAATGGTACTCAAAGTTATAAAGCTACTATCAAGGTGTACGGTGCTAAAGATGGCAAAGCAGACTTGAGCAATCTCGTAGCGACTAAAGAATTGGATGTCAACTTGAATGGCTTGACTACCCCAGCTGAAGTCCAAAAAGGCGTGGCTGACAATACCAAAGACACAGTAGATGTTCCAGCTACTTACTTGGATAAAGCTAACTTCCCTGGTCCATTCACAGCCGGTGTTAACCAAGTTATTCCATATGAATTCTTCGCAGGTGACGGTATGTTGACTCGCCTTATCTTGAAAGCATCCGACAAGGCTCCATGGTCAGACAATGGTTCAGCCAAAAATCCTGCTCTTCCACCAGTAGAAAAATTGGGCAAAGGTCTCTACTTCTACGAAGTAGACTTGGCCGGTACTCAAGGTAAATCTGACAAAGAGCTTCTAGACCTTTTGAAACAAAACGGTACGCAAAGCTATAAAGCTACCATCAAGGTATACGGTGCGAAAGATGGCAAGGCCGATTTGAGCAATCTGGTAGCGTCTAAAGAATTGACAGTGAACTTGAATGGGTATAAGTCCCTCAATGATATGAAATCTAAAATGCCAGCTGTTAGCCAAGATAAGATGATGTCTAACAAAGAGCAGGACAAAACCATGAATGCTAGCCAGCCTATGGTAACCTCAAGTAAAATGCCTGATGAAGGCAAGATGGCATCTACTAACAAGGTATCAAGTCCAATGATGGCTGATCAAATGAAAGACCAAAAAGGCATGCTTCCATATACTGGTGAAGCCCAAACATCAATGGCTACTCTTGGATTCTTTGGATTAGCCTTGGCCGGACTTCTAGGTGGCCTCGGTTTGAAAGCTAAAAAAGAGGAAAATGACTAGTCTAGTTACAGACTTTCTATCTAGGATTTGAAAAATCCAGATATCGTTTAGAATGTTCGTAAAGAGATAAAAATAGTGTTATACTATTGTGGTATAGCACTGTTTTTTTCAAAGGAGAGACAGATGGGAAAGACAATTTTACTCGTTGATGACGAGGTAGAAATCACAGATATTCATCAACGCTATCTGGTTCAGGCAGGATATCAGGTTTTGGTGGCCCATGATGGAGTGGAGGCCTTGGAAATCTTCAAGCGAAAACCAATTGATTTGATTATTACAGATATCATGATGCCTCGGATGGATGGTTATGACTTGATTAGTGAGGTTCAGTATCAATCTCCAGATCAGCCTTTTCTCTTTATCACGGCTAAGACTAGCGAGCAGGACAAGATTTATGGCCTGAGCTTAGGGGCAGATGACTTTATTGCCAAGCCCTTTAGTCCACGTGAGCTGGTTTTGCGTGTCCACAATATTTTGCGGCGCCTTCATCGTGGAGGTGAGACAGAAGTCGTCAGTCTCGGGGATTTACGGATGAATCACGGTAGTCATGAGGTCCAAGTCGGAGATGTGGCGCTTGATTTGACAGTCAAATCCTTCGAACTTCTATGGCTTTTAGCCAGCAATCCAGAGAGAGTTTTTTCTAAGACAGACCTCTATGAAAAGGTCTGGCAGGAAGACTATGTGGATGATACTAATACCTTGAATGTTCATATTCATGCTCTTCGACAGGAGTTGGCTAAACATGCCAGCGCAGAAACGCCTGCTATAAAAACTGTCTGGGGTTTGGGCTACAAAATTGAGAAAGCACGAGGTAGTCAATGAAATTAAAAAGTTATATTTTAGTGGGGTATGTCATTTCAACACTCCTAACGATTATCGTGGTTTTTTGGGCTGTTCAAAAAATGCTGATTGAGAAAAGCGAGATTTACTTTCTGCTTGGAATGACCATCGTTGCCAGCCTTGTCGGTGCTGGGATTAGTCTCTTTCTCTTATCGCCGGTCTTTACTTCATTGGGCAAACTCAAGGAACATGCCAAGCGGGTAGCGGACAAGGATTTTCCTTCAAATCTGGAGGTTCAAGGCCCTGTAGAATTTCAACAATTAGGCCAAGCTTTCAATGAAATGTCCCATGATTTGCAGGCCACCTTTGATTCCTTGGAAGAAAGCGAACGTGAAAAGGGCTTGATGATTGCCCAGCTTTCGCATGATATCAAGACCCCCATCACTTCAATCCAAGCGACGGTAGAAGGGATTTTGGATGGGGTTATCAAGGAAGGAGAACAGGACCATTATCTAGCAACCATTGGGCGTCAGACGGAAAGACTCAATAAACTAGTTGAGGAGTTGAATTTTTTGACCCTAAACACAGCTAGAAATCAGGTGGAAACGACCAGCAAAGACAGCATTTTTCTGGACCAGCTCTTGATTGAGTGCATGAGTGAATTTCAGTTCTTGATTGAGCAGGAGGAGCGAGATGTCCATTTGCAGGTAATTCCAGAGTCTGCCCGGATTGAGGGAGATTATGCCAAACTTTCTCGTATCTTGGTGAATCTGATCAATAACGCTTTTAAATACTCAGCTCCAGGAACTAAGCTGGAAGTGGTGGCTAAGATGGAGAAGAACCAGCTTTCAATCAGTGTGACTGATGAGGGACAGGGCATTGCTCCAGAGGATTTGGAGAATATTTTCAAACGCCTTTATCGTGTAGAAACTTCGCGTAACATGAAGACAGGTGGTCATGGTCTTGGTCTTGCGATTGCGCGTGAATTGGCCCATCAATTGGGTGGGGAAATCACAGTCAGCAGCCAGTACGGCCTAGGAAGTACCTTTACCCTCCTTCTTAACCTCTCTGGCAATGAAAATAAAGCTTAAAACCCCTTTACAAATCTAGCCATTCATGGTAAAATGGATTTTGTGTGAAATATCAGCAGGAAAGCATGAAGCTCGTCAACAGGTGTCTTATGATAAGTAACCTTGGCTGTTTAGGCGAAGGGCATCTGCACGAATCAGGGCTTTCTAAGTGACTATTTCCACCGAAATATTATTTATATCAGGAGGACATTCACATGTCACGTTATACAGGACCATCTTGGAAACAAGCTCGTCGCCTTGGCCTTTCACTTACAGGTACAGGTAAAGAATTGGCACGTCGTAACTACGTACCAGGACAACACGGACCAAACAACCGTTCTAAATTGTCAGAATACGGTTTGCAATTGGCTGAAAAACAAAAACTTCGTTTCACTTACGGTGTAGGTGAAAAACAATTCCGTAACTTGTTCGTACAAGCTACAAAAATCAAAGGCGGAATCCTAGGTTTCAACTTCATGCTTCTTTTGGAACGTCGTTTGGATAACGTTGTTTACCGTCTTGGTCTTGCGACTACTCGTCGTCAAGCTCGTCAATTCGTAAACCATGGTCACATCCTTGTTGACGGAAAACGCGTTGATATCCCATCATACCGCGTAACTCCAGGTCAAGTGATCTCAGTTCGTGAAAAATCATTGAAAGTTCCAGCTATCCTTGAAGCAGTAGAAGCTACTCTTGGACGTCCAGCATTCGTATCATTCGACGCTGAAAAATTGGAAGGTTCATTGACTCGCTTGCCAGAACGCGACGAAATCAACCCAGAAATCAACGAAGCACTTGTCGTTGAATTCTACAACAAAATGCTTTAATTTTAAGATATATTTTACAGAAAGCCTACAACAGTGGGCTTTTTGCTTTGTCTTAAAAGCTTGATTTCTGAGTTTGTCATCATTTTTGTCATCACTTATAACGAACTCACAGCTTTCTCATAAAATGAGACGGCTGTTTTTGCTTTTTCTTTGGAGAGATGACTGTAAGTGTCCATAGTCATAGCTAGTGTAGAATGACCTAATTCCTTACCAAATAGTATGGAGAATGGACTTGAACCAAGAGCGAACGCCGAGAAAATTCAAAAAAAGCACTTAGAAAAATCTAAGCACTCAAGAGTAGTGGACGGTGTACCTGTCCCGTCATCTCATACTATGAAGTTGCGTAGCGACACTATCATTTCTACCTCACTTATCTTTAAACTAATTATATCATAATAGTACAAAATACTCTAATACAGAAGGTATCCATAGTTGTTACTAAAGAGTAGGTGGTAGTATAAGCTAGTGAACAAAGAAATTATTTGTTGTAAGTGTAAAAACTTTAAGATGTCAATGTTATAATAAACTGGAGGAGTTTTTATGGAAAAAAATTTAAATCCTAATATTGACCCACGTATAAAATTCAAATTGTTACCACCAGCTACTATTATTAAAAATTTTGTTGATGGAGAGCCCGATTGTAATTATGAGAACTACTTACTAGAGCTACTTAATAAGTCATCTCATTTTAAAGATAAAGGGCAATCTCCTTTCTCTAAACCGTTAAATGAAAATAATGGTCAATGTGATGCAATCTCGAAAAGTTATGAAATAGACTTTAAACTATTATCATCTAGCACTAGATTACAAGCTAGTCATTTGTTTTCTATGGGTATTAGCAATTATGGTGGTGGTATAATTGGTATTCATGAAAGTAAAAAGAAATTCGGTGAAGTAAAAGCTACTCAGATTCATGTTGCATTCCGAACAAGAGATATATCAGAGTTCACTCGATTAGGGGAAAACTTTTTAAATATTAGAAAGTATGGTATTAAAAGAGATATCATAAAAGTGTTGAAAATGCTGGAAAAACAGAAAAACCTTTTATTGTTTTTTCCATATTCGTTTGAGCTGATTGATATACTCGAGACAGATAATTCGGATGATATTATTGTAAGCGCGTTAAATTATGATTTTCACTCACTATTTGAATACAGAAGTTTAAAAGCAAAGGAATTTGAGACTTATTTTGTAACTATATTTCAAGATAGATTTTATATTTTTTCTATTCTTGACGACACCCTCTGTTTAATTGAGAAATTAGATTGTATGTCACTGCCTACATTTATTAAATTAAAGAATTACCATCTATAAGGAGGACGAGTTATTGATCAATCCAGATTTTTACAAAAGACTAGCAAAGATATTCTGTGGAGATGAGATGGGGATGTTTACTTATAAATCAGGACCTCAGCTAGTTTCTTTTTTCAATACCCATTTCCATACTCAAGATAGTTATGGTCAGGGTTTTCCTACAAGATGGATATATGTGAATGATAAGCTATTGGACTTTTCATCTAGAGGTATTATCAATTCATTTTTCAACCTTATACTCAGCAAACAATATCTTTTAACAGAGCGTCAGATAAGTGAAGTGGATGCTTTAGAGCATCAGCAGAAAATAATAAATGAATTAGATAAAATTTGTTCTGTTTATTCTTTAAAACTCTCAAGAAGAGGAAATGAATTTTATTTAGTAGAAATTGATTTAGATTTAGTTGAGATTGGAAAGGGAGGCTTTGCTGATATTTATTTCCAAAAATCTACAGGATTAGTGTTAAAAAAACTAAATGAGGAATCTGTTAAACGACAATCGTTGAGAAGTAGGTTAAAAAGAGAGTATGAAATAACTAAATCTTGTTCAGATATTGGAAGTATTATTCAAGTATTTGATTTCGATAGTAGTAATTGTTCATACACAATGGAAAAAGCTGATTATACATTGGCAAATTACATTGAAGAAAGTGAGCTTACAGAGGATTCTAAGCTCAATATATTGCGTCAAATACTTTATACTATGGCTCTCGTCCACCAAAGAGATGTTCTTCATAGAGACTTAAGTCCGACCAATGTTTTTTTCGTGAATGGGATAATTAAGATTGCTGATTTTGGTTTAGGAAAAAACCTAAACACTTTGACATCTCATCAAACAATGGATACAACTTCCTTTGGTCAACTCTTTTATTGCGCACCAGAGCAATTAACGCTTTTAAAAGATGCTGATAAACGAAGCGATGTGTATTCACTAGGACGTATTATTAATTTTGTTATGACTAAGAATCCTAATATTTTTTCTCATTCACTTCGTTCTGTTAGTGAAAAAGCTACGAATTTAGAACCTGATTATAGGTATCAAGATGCTACTGAAATGTTGAGTGCATTAAATGCATGGTTGAGAGTTAGAAGCGACGAAACTTTTAAGAAAACAATTTGGGAAAAAATTGGCCGTGGTATTTTTGATGGCGATATAGAAAACTATATTTATGAAATGCCAGCAAGAGAGTTATGCCAAGCATGTATTAAAAAAAGTAATGTTTTTATTGAAAGCTTAATGATTTTTATGAAGTTAGATGATACACACGCGATTTATATCATTCAGACGATTCATTCTAACTACGAGCAATATTTGAAACGATTTGAAGATGCAGATCCTTTCGCTTCCCTTTCTTATAGAGTTTTAAAGGGACAATTTTCCTTCAACGTTAATGAAGTGGCTGCTCAGATTTTACGCTATATAGCCTATGAAGTTGGGCGCTTTTCTGCTCAGCATAAGATAGATTACTTGATTGAAAATGGAATTGAACCAATGATTGAATCCATATTAGAAAGATAGATTAGGAGGAAATCTAATGACAAATGATGAGTATTTCAATGAAATAGAGACATATTTCAATAAATTAAGAGAATATCGTGAAGAATCAAAGAGAATAGCTGAAGGTATTGTTGGTGAAAATCTTACTGAAAATGATATATTTTTTCTTTCAGCACTTAACAGACGAATTCAATTTATTGATGGAATAATAGACTTATTAAGAACGAGAAATCTGACTTGTTCAGGAATTTTAGTACGAACACAACTTGATAACCTTATGAGAGTTTTCGCGGCTTTTATATCAGAAGACAGAAGATTATTTATTAAAGAGACTTTAAGTGGTAAAGCTATTAGAAATTTGAAAGATAATCAAAACAGAAAGATGACTGATGCAAATCTTAAGGAAAGGATATCGGAGTATTATCCTGAGATTAAAGAAATTTACAATAAATCATCTGGTTATGTTCATTTGTCTGAAGTCGCATTTCATGAAGCCTTTTGGACCGAATGTTTTGAAAAAGGAGACAAAATTAAATTTTCAGTTGGATTGCCCCCAAGAGAAAAACTAAATCCTATTTTAATTGAGTGTGCTGAAGTATTTTGTCACTTTACAGAGATTGAATATGATTTTTACCAAAAAATCATTGATTCAAAAAAAGTTTTTGATAATAAACAAAAAGAGATTTAAAAATCAATATGAACCATGTTGAAATTGAAATATCAATCTTGATAAAAATAGAAGATTTAATAATAAGATAAAATGAATTATGAAGATAGAGATATTGCTTCAAAAATTACATTAATCTTAATTGCTTATGATTTATATGGTGATTCGTTGAAAATTGATGATTGGAAACCAAAGATTGAATAGATTATAAAATCCAAAAATGCTCTAGACAATATGTACTGACCCCAAAAAGTTAGACAGAAAAAATCTAACTTTTGGGGTGCAGTTCAATTTTATTTCACAAAAAATGTAGTCATTCGAATGATTTTTATTGCAATGTACTGAAATTAACAAAAAGAAAAAACGCTGATCAAGCGTTTTTCTTCTGTATTGATTCATATTGAATGTTTACTTAACTTCTGTAAGGAATACTTAAAATCTATTTTAGTTGTGATAAACCCTATTAAATCAATGTTTATAAGCTATTGATTTGGATAAAACTGTCAGAGGTTGCCAAAAAGGTTGCCATGAATTTTATGAGGTTAGCTCCGCAATTTTATTTAGATAAATATCTACCGCTTGTGTTTGATTTTTAGGGGCAAGCTCGGCATATATGTCCATAGTAGTTTTGATAGACTTATGTCCCATGCGAACCTGTAACTCTTTCCAATTCATACCAGCATTTAACATCATTGAAGCGTGTGTATGACGGAATAAGTGAAAACCATAGTCAGGTAGATCAACTTCCTGTAATCGTCTTTTGAGTGTAGCACGTTCATTCCTATCGCACATATAGTTTCCGTAAATTGTTGGGAAAATCAACTTGCTTTTTGAAAGACCGTTCTTCTTGAAATAAAGATTCATTTCATCATGGAAGTTTTGAAGTTGCTCAATAATTTGGTACGGAACAGCTATTTTTCTATTGCCCGAATCAGATTTAGGAGTATTTTTACAAACAACCTTTCCTTTTAATCCTAACTTAGGGTTTGCATTTTTCCATACAAGAGTTTTAGTGACTAATATTTCAGAACTTTCAAAATCAAGGTCATATATAGTCAAAGCTAATAGCTCATTGATTCTCATTCCTGAAGCAAGTAGACTGTCGCAGATAACTTTAAATCGCCGATTAGCCCTAGTATTAGGTAAAGTATCGACGAAATTTAGCCAGATAGTTAAATCTTCATCATGAAGAACCATAATGCGTTTTTGATTGCTTTTTGGTTTTGGCGGAATCTTGATAGATTGAACAGGATTATATTTGAGTTCAAAATGTGTTATTCCAAAATTAAAAATCTCTCTTAATTTATGAGCGATTGCTCCGAAATCTTTTGCGCTTCCTTTTTTAGCTCGTTTATTACCAGCATTGACAGATTCTTTAGATTTTTGGGCAAGCTCGTTAATCCATTTTTGTATATCGGAAGAAGTGATTTTATCTGGTTGATAGTGTCCGAATTTGGGGAGGATATAGGTGTCTAGATAGTTCCTCACTCGGTTTAGAGTGTTATCTGAGCTGACCCAAGTTTCGTAGTTGGAGAACCACATTTCAGCTAGATCTGACAAGGTAGCAATGCTAAAAGTTTCTTTCCTTGTTGAACCATTTTCTTCCCAATCAATTTTAGCTTGAATAATTTTACGATCTAAGGATCGTAGGGTTTTAGCTGTTACAGTTGTTTTTACAGGTTTTCCAGTCTTTATATCTAAGCCTAGATAGACGCTCTTTACTGAATAACTAATCTCGCCATTGTCCTTTACTTTCTTGAGGACGGTTTTGCCTTTATGGATGATTTTTTCTATATTCATAGTTGCTCTCCTCAATCAATCGAAGAATTGAAAAAAGCTAAAATAGATAGTATCTCACTTTCTTTCTTTTTTGATACTTCTATTCTAGCACATTTCACTTCTAGTTGTGGCTTAAAAACTCTAAAATAGTATCAATATGATAGTAAACGGTTCTATTACCCTCAATAGGTGGTTCTAAACGTTTAAGACCTCTATTTTCCCATGACTTTAATGTGTTAGGGGAAATACTGAGCAGATCTAAAATCTCTTTTTGTGTGTAGATGCATGAACTTCTTTTTTCGCTGTTCAAATTCTTTAGCATTTCAATGATAGTGTGAAGCATGAGTTCGATTTGCTTTAAATCAAAATTATTGCTAGACATACTACTCTCTCTTTCTTTGGTAAATATAATTGAAATATGAGATAATAGCAGTAGGGGTAAGCTACTGCTTATCTCTTGCTAATCCGCAACATCACTTTTAGGCTTCTTGGCGGAATCTTTAGGAGTGATGTTGTTTTTTTGGTAAAAGATTTGAAAGGCATCTTCCAGAAAATCTTTAAAATTTAGTTTTGACAGTTCACCACCGAATTTGTTTAACCATATCCCAACATCTGGATTTGGGATGTAGTTGAATTCGTATTCTTGAACTAACCTGATGATGAAATAATTACGGGCTTGCGTACCCCAAATTTCCTCAATTTTCTTTAGAAGTGGATAAAATCCGCTACCTTTTAACAAATAAGAAATGGTTGCTAATAAATCATTATTTCGGGAGTTTAAGGATTCAAGCTCTGGGAAGATACCAAAACCTTTAAGTAAATCACTAGTGAATGGCAACAGTTGACCAGTCTCTGCATCATGGAAACAATATTTATCAATCATTTTGTTGACAATGAGCTTGCTCAAATCTTGAGAGCTATCAATAGCAAGCAATAAGGTTAGAATTTGATTGCTATAAGTACCTTTGTAGGAAGCCTCCATGCGTACCCAAGAATTGCAATACTTAGTTAAGTGCATATAGCGACCTTGATTGTCTAATTGTTCCTGATACTTGTTATAGATACGCAATAGAGCACTTACATTCTTTTTCCTGCTACCAATATACATAGTTTGAGCTTGACCATTCACTTCTTGAGCGCTAATCTTAGAAACGTTTTTACGTCCTTTATGATTGGTGATAATATATTTTTTGATTTTTAATCCTTGGTAAAGGTCATTGACAGCCATTGGATAATTAAAGTAATCAACAGCAAGGTCAATACGAGAAAGGCGCAAATCATAATAGTCAGCGTACAGCAGTTGTGCTATATTGTGAACGTCAATTGCTTCACTGTAATAGTCTTGATAGGAGGCTTTATAGTGAGACAAAGCTGATGCAGAAATTTTTAGGATAATTCCCATAGTGAAGTTAGTCTGATGCCAAGCAATCGCAAAGTAATAGGGGAGATTCTGAAAGGTAAATCCCTCTGTATAACCTGCTGGTGGGGTTTTTAGTGGAATATAATTTCCAAAGAGAACTGGGAGGGATAGCTTTTCTGCTACTGTTTCAGACAGCGATAAAGCAATTTGATGCCAATTATCAGGATATTCTCCTACAGTATCTTCTGTCGGTTGGATGACAAATGTAGCTTCATCGACACTGGTCATAATGACTGGGTTATGGTTGTTATCTTTTTGAAGATACTTTTCAATTTCATTTTTACAAATCATTTTATTTTCTTTCTATCCGCCTAAAGAGTGAAAGTTAACTGGGCGGAAAATATTGCTTTAGTTAACTATTTATTGTAATGTAGAGAAATTTCTACGCTTTTATTCTCTCACAGTTTCAGGAAGTAACCACCCTAAATAAAAAGTTATAGAATAACGTTGATATAACAGCATTTTAAGGGGATTGAGCATTTTACCCTAAAGTGGAATTTACAAAGCTTTAGAACAAGGTCAAATGGAACGGGGGTCTTTACATGTCCCCCGTATAATAGCCAGCTAAAGCTGGCGAGGCTGTAAGACCATCTGATTCTCTAAAGTGAATCAGGGTCAACAGCCTCTTCATCAAGAAAATAGCAGTCTGAACGTTGAACAGCCTCCCGAAGCAGTTTTTCTAAAGGAGGTATATTGTGACTTGGTACAAGTATATGACGACTATCTTGCCCATCTATCTTCATGTAGCCGACACCTCTTGGATTGTTTCGCACAATGTCATCTTTTTCATCAGAAAAGAGCATTGAGACCGTTTCTTTAGATAATTTGCCTAGTGCAATTACTGTACCTATAGAATCACGTGATAACCCCAAGCTTGCTTTATGGGCATCTTGCTGGGAAATAATAACAAAAATTGAAAAGGATCGTCCTAGTTGAATAAGGCGAGTATAGTCTTTAATAGCTTGTTCACGCTCCTTTTTGTCTAGGCTATTTTGCCACGCATTGAACTCATCGAAGCAAACCACTACAAATTCTCTGGAACTATCGATTCCTTTTTGGCGATTTTCAAGGATTTTTAATCCTAGAGTAAGTAATTCTGAAACCTCATCAAATCGCTTAAATCCTTTACAGCCATTTAGAAAGGCAAAGTCTGTATCAGCTTTGTAATCACCAATAAGGAACGTTGCTTCTGGGTAGGTACAAGCAAACCTTGCTAAAAAGACCTTTGTTGCATAGGTCTTACCTGAGCCTGAGGAGCCTACCAAAAGAGCGTGAGGTACACGCTCAACTGGTATATCCCAGAAAAAATGATTTCTGTACTCAAATAGATTTTTATCAAGAAAGCATTTCATCTGTTAATACTCCTATTTAGAAGTGTAAGAAAACTGAATTTCCAAATTTAGATAATACTGATTATTATACCGTAACAGTTTTCCAAATTGAGGCGTAACAGAAAGCCACTGCCCTTTGTCTGACCAGCTTTCATAGGTTGTAGATTCAGCTATGTATTTGTTAAACTGTATTAAAAAGACTTGTTGAACATAGCTTTCTTCATTGATATCAGGTTTCTTTGATAACATAATTGGAAAACTAACAAGGTGAGAGCTATTGTCATCGTTACTTTGCAAGAATCGAATGTAGCGACTATCAAAAAGAAGTTTTTGACCTGAAACAGTGGCGCTTTCTTCAATTACCTGTTCAATATCTGCTGTGATTGTTGGAAGGTTTAACTGAAGCGTCTGATCCTGTTTCTGCTTTTCTCTAATTTCACTTACCCTAAGAGCTAAATAAAGAAATCCAGCAAATAAGATAATCAACCAAGATATAAACGACATATAATGATTCCTTTCTAAGGATAAGGGGAGATACTCCCCATTACCCATTAAACCAATTCAATAAAAGCAGACTTAGCTTTTACTGAGAGCGCAGCACGGTTCCCATTAGTGTAGGCGTTGATAGAAACATTTTCGAGAATAATTTCTACTTTTTCATCAAATAAAGTCGTAAAGTCAGAGACATTAACTATATCAGCCTTGATATTTGTTTGACTAAATCGACCGTCTGAAGTTCGTACACCAATAGTCAAATTGGTTTGACCAGTGCTGAGACCAGATGTATAGTCTTTTACTGCCGATGCGCCAATAAATCGACCCTGCAATGTTGTTTGTGTAGCTTCCATAGGCTACCTCTTTTCTAACCGTTTTATTAAATACATCAAAAAATTCACGGCTTTTCAAATTTATTGAAGATATGTATTGTGTGATAGCTACCTCACATCTTAATTATTCCATAAAAACTGACAAGACTTTACCTAAATTCACTTAAAATATAAGTAATAATTTTTCTTGGTTTTTTTAAGATTTTTTTGTTTGTTCAAACCATTGTTTAAAGCTTGCTACATAGCACTTTCAGTGGAATATAATTTATTATCTACCGAGATTATTTGGTTCAAAAAAAAATAAATTTTTGTAAGATTGTTATTGAAAACGTTTTACCCTAAACTTTTATAAAAACCCGTTAATATCTTGACGTTTAAAATGTATTAATGCTAAAATGATACATAAACTTTTTTGTGTAAAGGATGTTTGCTATGGAAGAAAAAAAAGAAGAACGCATGCTTGTTGCAGTTACAGTTAATTTGATGCACAAAATGGAAGAATTTAAAGAGTTTAAAGAAGAACAAGGGATTAGTGGAGATTATGAAGCTAAAATTGCTTATCTAGCAGAAAAGTTTCACATGAGCGACCAGACAGCAGAAAATTTGTTGACTGGTAAGGTAGTTTCTAAAAATAATTATTTAGCTATTTTTCCTTCCTTTGACAAAGATAATATAAACAAAAAATCTACTGCATTAGAAAGATTTGCAGAGACTATTGTGGATGAAATAGAGAAGGAAAATGAAGATTATATTACAGAAGTATCTAATATAATCACTAATAAATTAGAAAAACTTGATTTAAAAAATAAGGCAAAAGCTGTATTATCAGATGATAAACGAGCGGAATCATTAAAAAACTCCATAATATCAAGCTTAAAAAGTGTAGAGTTCCCAAATAAGAAAACTAAAATTAATGACTACGCTCTAATTGTATGGATTGATCACTTTTATAAGAGTATCTCTGAACAAGATAATCTATTTGAAATTACTAGCAAATTAGATACTATCTCGAAAGCTATTGAATATCTTCCTCTTGTTGAAAAGATATTTGAATCTGAAGAAAATATTGAAATATTGTCTCGGTTAGATAATCGTCTTGCTTCATTTATGCTAGTTGAACATCTAGAAGAGTTAGGATTATTGGATTGCATTGAAAAAGCAACTAATGGACTAGCGGGGATGAATGAATTTAACATTAAATTTGGAAAAACTTATGATAAATTTGTTTTACTAGATTGGCTATTCAATAATGCTAAGAAAGCATTGAATGGTGAAGATATACCTAAATTTATTCACAGTCAGACTAAAACAGAGCATGATATAAAGGGAGAAACTAAAAATTAAATTAGCAAATTTAAAAAAGCCAAGTTCAAAAATACTTGGCTTAATTTATTTGTTTTAATATATCTCGGAGAGCCTTTATAGTAGGTTCTCTTTTTTCTGTCGGTAGATTTCTAATATCTTCAATGAGTTGTGAAAACTCTCCGCTTTGATTTTGATTTTCAATATTAAAAAAAGTATTCATATCAACTTCAAGTGCTTGTATAATTTTTTCAATGGTTTCAAGCTTAACGTTTAATTGTTTATTTTCTAACCTATATATATAGTTAAAACCCAAATCAGCTTTTTCTGCTAGATATTCTTGTGTCATCCCGCTTTTCAGTCTTAGAAGTCTGATTTGTTTTGCAACAAATTCTCTTAAATTTATTTTTTCAGTCATGATAGTACCTCATAACTATCATACAAGTTTATCTCGTTGAATAAATCGTTATCAAAAGACTGAAATTTTTGAAAGAATAATATTTAAAAGACTGTAAAATGTGGTATAATATTATTCATAAAACAGTCTTTTAAGACATAAAGGAGTTTATATGATGGAATCAAACACACAAGGTCACGGAACCATCAAGAAGTTGCGCACAGGTGCAGTTATTTCAACGCTTGCAATCTCGGCTTTTGGGGTATCTACTACGGTATCTGCTAGCGAAACCGAAGTAGCCGTTAACGAGCCAGCAACTAGGGTAGTTACTAAGGACGAGGTTAAACCTAAAGTTCCAAGTCAACAAGATGTTGACAAGGCTAAGGCTGAATCGGACAAGGCTAATCAGGACGTAGCTAAGCAAAAAGAAGTTGTTTCATCTACAGAAACTAAGATTGCTAATACTGAAAAGACTATCGCTGACACTACTAAGAAGAAAGAAGAAGCTAAGTCTGTTACACCTGAAAAGGTAGCTGAGGCTAAGGCTGACGCTGACAAGAAAGCCAGTGAGCTTGCTACGGCTGAGAAGACTGTAGCTGATGCTGATAAGTCTTTATCTGCGACTGCTGAGAAGGTTGCTGACCAGACTAAGGTAGTGTCTAATGCTGAGAAAACTGCTACAGCTACGGCTAATAAGGTAGCTGACGCTCAGAAAAAAGTAGATTCTCTTTCATCTACTACTGACACCACCCAACTTGAAAAAGAGGTAGCTACGCTTACTAACCAAGTCGCTGAAGACACTCAAGCAGTAGAAACTGCTCAGACTAACCTTGATAACGCTAAACAAGCTCAAT
Source organism: Streptococcus sp. NM (assembly GCF_003390135.1). Taxonomy (GTDB): domain Bacteria; phylum Bacillota; class Bacilli; order Lactobacillales; family Streptococcaceae; genus Streptococcus. Next base: position 229,874 of record NZ_QUOS01000003.1, on the reverse strand, counting down.
CTAACAAAGACCAAGCTATCAAAGATGCACAAAGTGGGGTATCTCAAGCTGAATCTAACCTCAGCCAAGCCACTACAGCCCTTGCTAATGCTAAGGCTGACCAATCTAATAAAGATAAGGCAGTCACTACGGCTAAAGCCGACCTAGAACGTGCTAAAGAAGAGTTGGAAAGTGTTGACGGAGGTCAGGCAAAACTTAATATTAGTTCTGAATATGTTAGACTTCTAAGAGAGTACTCTAATACTAAAAATATGTCTTTCTCAGACCAGTTAAAGGCTCTAGGTAAAAAAGAGCTAGAAAATCGAGGTATTCTAGGTGCTGAGGGTAATCCTAACAAGTATAAGGCTCCCGAAAAAGATAGAAATGTTCCTGTAAACGTTAAAAATCTTACTCCAGAAGTAGAGCGTGAAATTAATCTATTCACTGCAGACCTTATCAACCAAGTCCGAGATGCTTTTGGTAGACCACGTGCTATTGTAACAGAAGACTCTATGCGTATTGCTAAAGAAGTTGCAAAAGCGTCTAAAGAAGAGTTCAATCATGACTTTGATGCTATGGACAAGGTAGGTAATGCTAATGGTGTTCTTATCTCTGAAAACCTTGGTTTCAGTGAGAAGGGGATATCAAACTTAGCAGAGCTTAAAGAAGCTATCTATGAAAACATTCTTATCGGATTATTCCTAGACTCTGACTCAGAAGAACGTTTAAACTGGGCGCATGCTCTTAGTTTTGCTCGTCTAAGTGACATTAACAAACCAGACCTAGTTTATCAAAACTACATCGGTGTTGGTTTCCAACCTACAAGCGAAGGTAACGTCAATATCCACATCGACGGTACATCTGACAACGGTATTTCTGAAAATGCTAAATTCGACAAAACAAAAGTAATCACTGCAAACAACAACACTAAAGCTTTACAAGAAAAACTCTCACTGGCTCAATCAACTTATGATGACGCCCTCAAAGCCTCTAACGAAGCCAAATCAACTGTCCAATCAGCCCAAACTGCTTACACTAACGCAGAAACAGCTCTTGCTAATGCTCGTACTCGTTTATCTAACGTAGTAGGTAACAAGATTGATGTTCCAGCGCTTGAAAAGGCTCTTGCTGACGCTAAATCTAAACTAGCACAAGACACTAAAGCTTTGCAAACTGCTAAGGAATCACTTGCTCTAGCTAAATCAAACGCTACTGACAAGGCTAAGGCTCTCGCTGAAGCTAAAACAGCTCTTGAGACTGCTAAAGCTGAAAAATCAACTGCTGACAAGGCTCTTGAAACTGCTAAGGGTGAATTGGAAGTCCTTACTAAGGCTCATAATGTAGCAGTCTTGGCTCGTAAGTCAGCTGGTGAAGACCTTGCTCGTAAACGTGAAGCATCTAAAGAAGCTAGTGACACTCATACAGTTCTTGAACTTGCCCTTACACACCGTGATGAAGTCCTTAAGACTTTGGACAAAGAGCTTACTGATTCTAATGCTAAACTTGGTGTACTTCGTGCTGAGTTGGAAACTGCTAAGGAAGAGTTGGCTCGTCTTGAGGGTATCGCTGAAGCTAAGGCTCGTGGGTATGAGAACTTCAAGCAACTCAAAGCCGACCATGATGCATACCTTGCTGAACAACAACGCTTGCAGGCTTTGAAAGACAGAGCAGAAGAAATCCGTAAAGCAGGTGGTCGACCTAAAGAAGTTACTGACGCTAACGGTAAAGTTGTTGACATCGTAGATGCGAAGGCTCAAAACAAGGTTGTAGTTGCGACAGTAGGAACTAAAGACGATAAAACATATCAAGCTCCTGCACAAGCTACAAATGCAAAAGCAGAACCTAAGAAACAACTTCCAAATACAGGAACAAAGGAGACGATGCTAGGCTTATTAGGTTTTAGCTTATTAGCAAGTTTAGGATTAGGGTATATAAAAAAGGATAGAAAAGGGTAGAATAAATGAGTAATACAAGAAATTGTCTAAGAGAATTTATCAAATATAATTTATCAATTAGAAACTTTACTGTAACAAATCAAGGAAATTATTTGAAAGCAATAAAAGGGAAAGAAAAATATAGAATTTTGCCCGTTACTAGAACAATTCCGATAGAATCTGAAACTACTACTGTTGAAGCAAACTATGAAACTGTTAAAAAATTTCAAAAATATAATAATGGAAAATATATTGATTGTATTGCTTATGCCATAAGCAAAGTATCAGATAATAAAATTCAGGGGCTCGAATTATTTATAATTCCTATAGCAGAATTTGAGAAATATGTTCAACCTGATAAAAAAACTGGGGATGTTTTATCAAGAGCTTCTAATCACTATCATTACAACTATGCAAAATATAGTCATCAAATTAATGAATTAGTACATGATTCTTGGATGAGAAAATAAAAAATAAAAAATCTTCTTACTTATTGTAGGAAGATTTTTTTTGATTCCTAAAATTTATTGAAAAGACTGCGCTATTCCAACAATTTTTAGGAATGAAAAAAGTCCTAGAAAATTCTTAGGACTTTACATTCTTCGATTGTTGACTTTCTTTTTCATTTCAAAAAAGGTTGCCAAAAAGGTTGCTATAGAACTGATTTCAAATGATTTGTAATGAAATTCAATATTTTAAAAATCGCATGAAATCAATGTTTTTCAGTATGTACTGAAATGTAATGAAACCTTATTTAACTTCTGTAAACACAACGTGTTTGCGAAGTTTTGGTGAGTATTTCTTCAATTGAAGACGGTCTGGAGTGTTACGTTTGTTTTTAGAAGTAAGGTACAAGCGTTCACCAGATTCTTTGTGTTCAAGTGTAATATTTACGCGCATGGTATCTCCCTTCTATTATTCAGCTGATGCAGCTTTAGCGATTTTACGTCCTTTGTAGTATCCTTTAAGTGATACACGGTGAGAACGTGAGTAATCTCCAGTAGTTTCGTCAAAGTTTACAGATGGAGCTGTTACTTTGTAGTGTGTACGACGTTTGTTTTTCTTCGCTTTTGAAGTGCGACGTGCAGGTACTGCCATTTTGATTTCTCCTTTAGGTATTTATATTCGATTCAATCTACTGATTTTCATCAACCATATTAGAATAACACATTTTTTTTGTAAAGTAAAGTTACTTGACAAAAAAAGATGAAAAAATTCTCCTGTCAGTCCTAGCAGACAGGAGAAGGTGTTAAATATCAATCTCAAATGGTTCGTCAATGGTTTCTGATACGTATTTTCCGTCTTTCTTCCGTTGTTTGACACATTCTGTGAGGAGATATTCGATTTGCCCATTGACTGAACGAAAGTCATCTTCTGCCCATGATGCGAGTGCAGCGTATAACTTTGTTGAGAGTCGAAGGGGGATCTGCTTCTTTTTAGCTTCAGCCATCTTTAGTAAAGACTTCCTGTGTTGACAATTGGTTGTGCATCATGATTGCCACAGAGTACGACAAGGAGATTTGAAACCATGGCAGCTTTTCGTTCTTCGTCAAGCTCTACCAATTCCCCTTCATTGAGTCGTTCTAGTGCCATTTCAACCATTCCTACAGCACCATCCACAATCATCTTACGGGCATCAATAATGGCAGATGCTTGTTGGCGTTGAAGCATGACAGCAGCAATTTCTGGAGCGTAAGCTAGGTAAGTAATACGTGCTTCAAGGATTTCCAAGCCAGCATCCTCAACACGACTTTGGATTTCCTCACGAATACGGTTAGCTACAATCTCACTAGAACCACGGAGACTACCTTCATCTGCTTGCCCGTCACCTGTAGTATCCACATTAGGAGAGACATCGTAAGGATAGATGCGGACAATATTTCGGAGGGCGCTATCACATTGCAATGAAAGATATTCTTTGTAGTTGTCCACATTGAAGACTGCTTTGGCTGTATCAACAACTCTCCAAGTTACCGCGATCCCGATTTCTACGGGATTTCCTAGACAATCATTGATTTTTTGGCGAGAATTGCTCAAGGTCATAACCTTGAGGGAAATCTGTTTTTTGCCAATTTCAATGTTTACATCATTGCCATTTGATGATTTCATTCCTGACAAAGGAGATTTTGTGCTAACATCACCACTTTGTCCCAGTCTAGTGTGATTTGCAGGGTTGACTGCTACGCTGAAGGGATTAACAAAGTAAAAACCAGGTTCTTTGATGGTACCTGTATAGTTACCAAAAAGGGTCAAAACCAGAGCTTCCTGAGGTTTGACAACTTTTAAACCAGCATGAGCTAGGCCTGCAATTAAGCTTAATAAAAGTCCGATAATAATTCCAAAAATGTTTTCCGAACCAACACCCATTATAAATATAAAGATACCGAGTACGAGCGCCAATTCAATGAGAATCAATGCGAATACACCATTTGGTTTTGAATTGATTAGTTTTTCAGTCATAAGAATGACCTCCTATTATTTGATATCTAAATGATATCACTTTAATTTATAAAGTCAAGAAATAAATGTAACATTTTTAAAGAAAATATTTCTGTATAGAATTTTCTGAAAATTCAAGAATTTTCTTCTGTTCATTGCTTTTAAAATGTGCTATAATAGTAAAAACTGAAATGGGAGGGAACAAATGACTGAATTAGATAAGCGTCACCGCAGTAGCATTTATGACAGTATGGTAAAATCACCAAACCGTGCCATGCTTCGTGCGACTGGTATGACAGATAAGGACTTTGAAACACCGATTGTGGGAGTAATCTCGACTTGGGCGGAAAACACACCATGTAACATCCACTTACATGATTTTGGGAAATTGGCTAAAGAAGGTGTCAAATCTGCAGGTGCTTGGCCTGTGCAGTTTGGGACTATCACTGTAGCGGACGGGATTGCCATGGGAACGCCTGGTATGCGTTTCTCTTTGACATCTCGTGATATCATTGCGGACTCAATCGAGGCGGCTATGGGTGGTCACAACGTCGATGCCTTCGTCGCTATCGGTGGCTGTGACAAGAACATGCCTGGTTCTATGATTGCCATTGCCAATATGGATATCCCAGCTATTTTCGCTTATGGTGGAACCATTGCACCTGGAAATCTTGATGGTAAAGATATTGACTTGGTTTCTGTTTTTGAGGGTATCGGAAAATGGAACCACGGTGATATGACAGCTGAGGACGTGAAACGTCTTGAATGTAATGCCTGCCCTGGCCCTGGTGGCTGTGGTGGTATGTACACAGCTAATACCATGGCGACTGCTATCGAAGTTCTCGGTATGAGTTTACCAGGATCTTCATCTCACCCAGCTGAATCAGCTGACAAGAAAGAAGACATCGAAGCAGCAGGACGTGCTGTTGTTAAGATGTTGGAGCTCGGTCTCAAGCCATCAGATATCTTGACTCGTGAAGCCTTTGAAGATGCTATCACTGTAACTATGGCTCTCGGTGGTTCTACAAATGCCACTCTTCACTTGCTTGCCATTGCCCATGCTGCCAACGTTGACTTGTCACTTGAGGACTTCAATATGATCCAAGAACGTGTGCCTCACTTGGCTGACTTGAAACCATCTGGTCAGTATGTCTTCCAAGATCTCTACGAAGTCGGTGGTGTGCCTGCGGTTATGAGATATCTCTTGGCAAATGGTTTCCTTCATGGAGACCGCATTACATGTACTGGTAAGACTGTAGCTGAAAACTTGGCTGACTTTGCAGACCTTACACCAGGTCAAAAAGTTATCATGCCCCTTGAAAATCCAAAACGCGCGGACGGTCCGCTTATCATCTTGAACGGGAATCTTGCTCCTGACGGTGCAGTTGCCAAGGTATCAGGTGTTAAAGTTCGTCGTCACGTTGGACCAGCTAAGGTCTTTGACTCAGAAGAAGATGCGATTCAGGCCGTTCTGACAGATGAAATCGTTGATGGCGATGTAGTCGTTGTTCGTTTCGTTGGACCTAAAGGTGGTCCTGGTATGCCTGAGATGCTGTCACTTTCATCAATGATTGTCGGTAAAGGTCAGGGAGATAAGGTGGCCCTCTTGACGGACGGCCGTTTCTCTGGTGGTACTTATGGTCTGGTTGTTGGACATATCGCTCCTGAAGCTCAAGATGGTGGACCAATCGCTTACCTTCGTACAGGCGATATCGTTACGGTTGACCAAGATACCAAAGAAATTTCTATGGCCGTATCCGAAGAAGAACTTGAAAAACGCAAGGCAGAAACAACCTTGCCACCACTTTACAGCCGTGGTGTCCTCGGTAAATATGCTCATATCGTATCATCTGCTTCACGCGGAGCCGTGACAGACTTCTGGAATATGGACAAGTCAGGTAAAAAGTAAATTCAAAAAGCAAGCCAACTTCGGCTTGCTTCTTTTCATCTTCAAAAGTGATTTGCCTGCTTAACGAGGTGGCAGTCCAAGGGCAATACGGCCGTAGCGACTGATTCGTGTGATTTTCCAAGCAGGTGACCAGGTGACTTCAACCTTGACATCTTCGATACCCTCGATTTGTTTCAGACCTGCAACGATTTCGATAGGCAAACTTTCTGCGCAATCGCAGGCTGTATCGGTGAAGGTCATGACAATCTTGCAGAGACCTGTTTCATCCAGATTGATTTCATAAATCAACCCTAGATTGTAAACATCCAATTCCACATCTGTATCAAAAACCTTCTCTAGCTTTTCGATAATTTGGTCTTGCAAGGCCAAAGCACGGTCATTGATTTTGATATCCTCTCTCATTACAGTCCCTCCACGTGATAAATATCCTCTATTTTCTCATAATTCTGACAATTTGGCAAGTTTTTGATGAATTTTCTGAAAAGACTCTCTTGAGATTTTCTTCTCTTACTGTTTTAATCCTTCTATTTATGGTAAAATAAGACTATTAAGTTTAAAGAGGATTCCCTATGAAATTACAAAAACCAAAAGGAACGCAGGATATTTTACCTGCTGAATCTGCCAAATGGCAGTACGTTGAGGGCTTTGCCCGTGAGATTTTCAAGCGCTATAACTATGCAGAAGTGCGCACGCCTATTTTTGAGCATTACGAGGTTATCAGTCGCTCTGTCGGAGATACAACGGATATCGTAACCAAGGAAATGTACGATTTTTATGACAAGGGTGACCGTCATATTACCCTCCGTCCAGAAGGAACTGCGCCTGTTGTCCGTTCCTATGTGGAAAATAAACTCTTCGCCCCAGAAGTGCAAAAGCCAAGCAAGTTCTACTACATGGGCCCTATGTTCCGCTATGAGCGTCCACAGGCAGGGCGTTTGCGCCAGTTCCACCAGATTGGGGTTGAGTGTTTTGGCTCTAGCAATCCAGCTACCGATGTGGAAACCATCGCTATGGTAGCTCACTTCCTGAAAGAAATCGGTATCCAAGGTGTCAAATTGCACCTCAACACTCTTGGAAATCCTGAGAGCCGTGCTGCTTACCGTCAAGCCTTGATTGACTATTTGACACCGCTCAAGGAGACTTTGTCTAAGGATAGCCAACGTCGTTTGGAGGAAAATCCTCTCCGTGTCTTGGACTCTAAAGAAAAAGAAGACAAGGTGGCAGTGGAGAATGCACCGTCTATCTTGGATTTCCTTGATGAAGAAAGCCAAGCACACTTTGATGCTGTGCGTCAGATGTTGGAAAATCTTGGAGTAGACTATATCATCGATACCAATATGGTACGTGGTCTGGACTACTACAACCACACCATTTTTGAGTTCATTACTGAGATTGAGGGCAATGACTTGACAGTCTGTGCGGGTGGTCGCTACGATGGTTTGGTTGCTTACTTTGGTGGTCCTGAGACTGCTGGCTTTGGTTTTGGACTTGGTGTAGAGCGCCTGCTTCTCATTCTTGAAAAGCAAGGTGTGACCCTCCCTATCGAAAATGCCCTAGATGTCTATATCGCGGTCTTGGGTCAAGGAGCAAATGTCAAGGCCTTGGAGTTGGTACAAGCCCTTCGCCAACAAGGATTCAAAGCAGAGCGTGATTACCTCAACCGTAAACTAAAAGCTCAGTTCAAGTCAGCCGATGTCTTTGCGGCTAAGACCCTCATCACCCTAGGAGAGAGTGAAGTCGAAAGCGGACAAGTAACGGTCAAGAACAATCAAACCCGAGAAGAAGTGGAAGTTGCGCTTGATACTATCAGCCAAAACTTCTCAGAAATCTTTGAAAAACTAGGGTTTTAATAACAGAAAAACTGGTCAGAAAACTACTCTGACCTTTTTCTTTTGCAAAATGACAAAAATCATAAACTTTTTGACAAATATACTTGTCAAAAAGAAAAAGATGTGTTACAATGTAAGCAAGTTAAGAGAAAAGGAGAAAGGAACGATTATGTGGGCATTAGGTTTGTACCTCTTGTGATTATGTATTATATCTACCATTCCCAAAAGGTCAAGAAACTAGAGAATAAAATTAAAAGAATTGAGAAAAAACAGAAAGGAAATATAGATATGTCAAGATTATTGCAAGAATTAATTGGGAAAAATCCAACAATCGTTGGACAAGTGTTTGGAACATCTTTATGGGAAGTTGTGGATGTTGATGAGGAATGGGTCAAACTACGTCATGTTGATAAAAATGGGAAAGAAAAATTCAAGCTGCAACGTATTGAGGATATCCAAGCCGTTGAATTTGACGGAGAGTAGGTGTGTAACATGCAACTAAAAAATCGTCTAAAAGAGCTGCGGGCTCGCGATGGCCTCAATCAAACCGACCTAGCTAAGCTAGCAGGGGTTTCCAGACAGACCATTAGTCTACTAGAACGGGATGAGTACACCCCATCCATTATCATTGCCCTCAAAATATCTCAAATTTTCAACGAAACAGTCGAATCGGTATTTCGCTTGGAGGAGGACGAGTGATGAACAAGTATAAAGTGATCTATTATGTAGTTGCCATAGCTCTATTAGTCAGCGTGTGTCTACTAATTGGAACAAATCTAGGATTGTTTGATCTCTATTACAGTGACCAATTTATTTGGGCCTACTTTGCTCTTATTCCAGTCGTTGACTGGATTGAAAAGAAAGCAAACAATTTAGCAAGTGAAAAAGGAGAATGAATATGAAAAAGAAACGTGGATTGTTGTTATTTTTGATGTCTGTTGTCTCGGGAGCTTTCTTGTACATATTTGTAGATATGTTGAAGGCTGGTGCCGAACCCCATGGAATTATGTTAGATGTAAAAGTCTTGCTACCCTGGATATCAGCTATTTGTTTAGTATTAGGTTTTGTTGGTATTCTTTTGACGTTCAATTTCTTAAAGAAAAGCAGAAAATTTCACTCCTTGTATCAAGAGGAAATGGATGATGATCTGAATGAAACCTATTATGTGCAGATGTATCGGAATCTCGAGTTTGGAACTATTGCTTTTAATAGTGCAAGCGTAGCGATTTTATTGGCTCTCTTCATTTCAGGAAGTGAAGTAATTGTACTCGATATAAGCCATATAACCTTATCCCTTTCCTTTTTGGGATTAGTGTTGGTTTTCAATGCTCAAAATTATCTTTTTAAGACTATTGCGATTGTTCGTCAGATTGGTTTGGTGTTTTTCTCTACACCAAAGGATATCTTGGAGCATTTCGATTCTTACGATGAAGGGGAGCGCAAGGCTAATTTGGAACAGAGTTTTCGGATTTTATTCCAATTAAATAACTATGTCTTGCCAGGTCTCTACTTTCTGATTGCTCTCTTTTCTTTACTGACAGGAGAGATTCAGTTACTAGCCTTCTTGCTTGTCGGAGCAATCCATATTTATATCAATGTGATGCAGTTACCTATGGTAAAACGCTATTTCAAATAAAGGAGTTTCTATGATTCGTGTTGAAAATGTAAGCAAAAGTTTTGGGAGCAAAAAAGCTCTTCATCAGATTTCTTTTGAGATTAAGGAGGGTGAAATCTTTGGTTTTCTTGGTCCTTCTGGCTCAGGTAAAACAACCATGATCAATGTCTTAACAGGACAGTTGGCTGCAGATCAAGGTAAAACAGTTTTGTTAGGCAAGAATTCTCAAGATTTAACCTCAAATGATTTGGAACAAATTGGTATTGTTAGTGATGGCAGTGGTTTTTATGAAAAGATGAGTCTTTATAAAAATCTTCTCATCTATGCTAAGTTATATGGTCTCAAGTCAGATAGAGTAAATCAGGTACTCCAACAGGTTGGATTGGCAGATGCTAAAGATATTATCGCAGAAAAACTATCTACAGGAATGAAACAACGAATGTTCTTGGCTCGTGCCCTTCTGAATGCTCCTAAGATTCTCTTCCTAGATGAGCCAACCAGTGGCTTAGACCCTACAACATCTAAGATGATTCATACCCTACTTCAAGAATTAAAGCAGGCGGGGACAACTATCTTTCTGACCACGCATGATATGAATGAAGCAACTCTGCTTTGTGATCGCTTATCTCTTTTGAATAAGGGGAACTTAATAGAGTATGGAAGTCCACAAGATATTATCCAGAAGTACCATGTGGATAAGAAAGTACGTGTGGTTTATAATGATGGACGAGAACAGATAGTTCCATTTGAAGAATTACCACATTTAGACACGACAGATTTGATGGTGGTTCACTCTTGTGAGCCAACTCTAGAAGAAATCTTTATCAGATTAACAGGAGAAAAGTTAGATGTTTAGAAAATTAAATGCCCTACTATGGTTAAGATTACAAGTTCTTATCAGCAATTCAACTTTGTTGGCGACTCTATTGATGCCTTTTGGTATTGCTGTTTTATATAATGAATTCATGAATAAGAATGGAGAATTGAGTATGTTTCTCCTCTCTACGAGTTTGACCATGGTCTTGAGTATGGGAAGTGGTTATATGGTATCGATTATGATGGCAGAAGATAAGGAAAAACGAAATCTCAAATCACTCATTCTAAGTGGTGTGACAGCAACAGAATATACTCTTAGTATGCTCGTCCTCCCTATGTTGATTATGTTGCTTGGAATGATTTTACTCCCAGTCTATCTTAAAGTAGATCTATCAGGTTACTTATTTGCCTACGTTATCTATTTGCTCCTAGCAACTATTAGTATTATTTTTCTCAACCTTCTAATCGGTGCGGTATCAGATACTCAGTCTAAAGCGCAAGTCTATAGTATCTTTCCTATGTTAATTGTCTCTGTTTTACCTATAATTGCTCTTCAAAATGATACGATTCAGAAAGTGTTGGATTACTCGTTCGTTGGTCCTATTGTAAATCTTTTAAATAAAAAAGGTGGGGAAATATCTTTTTCTAACATCGGTATGTTACTTGCCTGGGTACTTGTGTTAGGAATAGCGAACGTCTTTGTATTGAAAAATAGCTATAAAGCAAGATAGGAGAACTTTATGAAACTACTTAAAAACCTTGGCTGGTTTCTTCTAGCTGTTCTATCCTTTTTCTTTGGCTATGGTATGGTTCAGAGCATGGCTCTGTCAGCTCTTGGACTAGGGGCTTCAATCTTTGGAGTCTTACCACTTTATATCGCCCTGTCAGGAGCCTATGTTTATGGAGTTTACAGATGGTATCAGACAGAAAAGGTTAGCATCCAGACGACTGCTTTTAATCGTCATATCTGGTTGCCTACTCTGGTTTTGCTAGTGGCTATTACAGCCCAGTTCTTTTTACCAGAAGATCCGTCGGTCAGTCAACAAATCGTATCTCAACTGACAGTGGAACAGCCTGCATTTGGTTTCTTTATGGTGGTGGTCTTTGCTCCTTTGACGGAAGAACTTATCTTTAGAGGGATGTTAGCGCGCTACCTCTTTCCTAAGCAGGACAATAGGAAACAAACTCTGATTTTTCTTCTGGTATCCAGTGTTCTGTTTACCTTGATTCATTTCCCAGGTGATGTGCAACAATTTTTTGTCTATTTTAGCCTTGGTTTTAGTTTGGGCTTGGCTTATATTAGCAGAAAAGGTCTGGTCTACAGTATTTCTCTCCACGCTTTGAATAATTTAATCGGCTTTTTGATGATACTCATGCTATAATAGAGTCAGGAGGTCACATGAAACGAGTAATTTTATTAGCAGTGATTCAAGCAGTTGTTCTATTTTTCATCATTGGGGCGCTAGCTTATGCCTTTAAGGGCGATTTCTTCTACAACTATCTAGCAGTTGTCTTTGCCCCTATTGCAGGTGTCTTGCGCTTTGGGACAGCTTACACAACGGAAATTGTCTTGCCTCGAAAGGCAGCCGAAATTGCTGAAAAGCGTAAAGCAGGCAAAAATTCAAAATAAAAGAGTCCGGTGAACTTCATCGGATTTTTGTATGGGCGTCAATTTTTAGAGTCTTCACTTGATTTTTAAAGACTGGCAAACTTTTCTGATGATTTTCATGAAGAGCCTGCGCTTTTATGGTAAAATAGTAACAGAATAAAAGAGGAGAGAAATAATGAAACGTAGTATGTATGCTGGTCGTGTTCGCGAGGAACACATCGGACAAGAAATAACCTTGAAAGGATGGGTTGGCCGTCGTCGTGACCTGGGTGGTTTGATCTTTATCGATCTTCGTGACCGTGAAGGAATCATGCAGTTGGTTATTAACCCTGAAAAAGTCTCTGCAGAGGTCATGGAAACAGCTGAAAGCCTTCGTAGCGAATTTGTTATCGAGGTGACTGGACAGGTCGCTGCGCGTGAGCAAGCCAATGATAAGTTACCAACTGGTGCAGTTGAGTTAAACGTGACAGCTCTGACAGTGCTTAATACAGCTAAGACAACCCCATTTGAGATTAAGGATGGCATTGAGGCCAATGACGATACACGTTTGCGTTACCGTTATCTTGACCTTCGTCGTCCAGAAATGTTGGAAAATCTTAAACTTCGTGCCAAGGTGACCCACTCTATCCGCAACTATTTGGATGAGTTGGAGTTTATCGACGTGGAGACACCATTCCTTTCTAAGTCAACGCCAGAAGGGGCGCGTGACTATTTGGTGCCGTCTCGTGTTAATAAAGGGCATTTTTACGCTCTTCCTCAAAGTCCACAAATCACGAAACAACTCTTGATGAATGCTGGTTTTGACCGTTACTACCAAATCGTCAAATGTTTCCGTGATGAGGACTTGCGTGGTGACCGCCAGCCTGAGTTTACCCAGGTCGACTTGGAAACATCTTTCCTTACTGAGCAAGAAATCCAAGATATCACAGAAGGCTTGATTGCGCGCGTGATGAAGGAAACAAAAGGCATCGAAGTGACGCTTCCATTCCCTCGTATGAAATACGATGACGCTATGGCTCTTTACGGTTCTGACAAGCCAGATACCCGTTTTGACATGTTGCTTCAAGACTTGACAGAAGTGGTCAAAGGTGTAGACTTTAAAGTCTTTTCAGAAGCACCTGCTGTAAAAGCAATTGTGGTCAAAGGAGCTGCGGACAACTATTCACGTAAAGATATCGACAAGATGACAGAAGTAGCCAAACAGTACGGTGCCAAAGGTCTTGCTTGGGTCAAGGTAGTTGACGGAGAATTAAACGGACCAGTTGCTAAGTTCTTGACAGGTATCCAAGCAGAATTGACAACAACTCTTGCTCTTAAAGATAAGGACTTGGTCCTCTTTGTAGCGGATACGCTTGAAGTGGCTAATGCAACGCTCGGTGCCCTTCGTGGACGTATTGCCAAAGAGCTTGGTTTGATTGATAATGATAAGTTCAACTTCCTTTGGGTAGTTGACTGGCCAATGTTTGAATGGTCTGAAGAAGAAGGTCGCTACATGAGCGCCCACCATCCGTTTACCCTTCCACAGGAAGAGACTGCTCACGAATTAGAAGGTGATTTGGCTAAGGTTCGTGCCATTGCTTACGATATCGTCTTGAACGGTTATGAGCTTGGTGGTGGTAGCCTTCGTATCAACCAAAAAGACCTTCAAGAACGCATGTTCAAGGCTCTTGGTTTCTCAGCTGAAGAAGCAAATGACCAGTTTGGTTTCCTTCTTGAAGCCATGGACTATGGTTTCCCACCACACGGTGGCTTGGCTATCGGGCTTGACCGTTTTGTTATGTTGCTTGCTGGAGAAGAAAATATCCGTGAAGTTATTGCCTTTCCTAAGAACAACAAGGCAACTGACCCAATGACACAAGCTCCTTCAACAGTAGCTCTCAAACAACTAGAGGAACTCAGCTTACAAATAGAAGAAGATGAAACAAGCAAAACGAATTAAGCGGTGGCGCTATTATCTGCGTCGCTTTGCCCATCAGATAAAAATTTTACGTGTCTTACAAAGCATCTCTCGTGAGAAGTATGACGAGAAGATTTCGGCCTCTCTGGTCTATGGTTTTTTATCAGCAGTAGCGGTCAATTTCTTTTTCCAACCGGGGCATGTGTATTCGAGTGGTGCGACAGGTCTGGCACAGATTGTCTCTGCCTTGAGTAATCACTGGTTTGGTTTTCACATTCCGATTTCACTGACCTTTTACGCCATTAATTTTCCTTTGATGGTCTTGGCTTGGTATCAGATTGGCCATAAGTTCACCGTCTTTACCTTTATAACGGTATCCATGAGTTCCTTCTTTATCCAGTTTGTCCCTGTGGCGACCTTAACGGAGGATCCCATTATCAATGCCCTTTTTGGGGGTGTTGTCATGGGCTTGGGGATTGGTTTTGCTCTTCGAAACAATATCTCCAGTGGTGGGACGGATATTGTCAGTCTGACCATCCGCAAAAAAACGGGTAAGAATGTTGGTAGTATTTCTTTCTTGGTAAATGGGACTATCATGCTGATAGCAGGCTTGACCTTTGGCTGGAAATACGCTCTCTACTCTATGATTACGATCTTTGTCTCTAGCCGTGTGACAGATGCGGTCTTTACCAAGCAAAAACGCATGCAGGCCATGATTGTGACCAATCATCCAGATAAAGTAATTGAAAAAATCCATAAAAAATTGCACCGCGGAGCAACCATGATCCACGATGCAGAAGGAACCTATAATCACGAAAGAAAGGCAGTTTTAATCACTGTCATTACACGTGCAGAGTTTAATGAATTTAAACAGATTATGAAACAGGTGGATCCAGGTGCCTTTGTCTCTGTATCTGAGAATGTTCATATTCTAGGACGATTCGTTGAAACAGAAAATTAGTGACTAAAAAAACCAGCGCGAGCTGGTTTTTATTTTTCGATAATTTTATGAGCAATTAACTGACGATAACAAATTTGCTTATTGCTTTTAGCATCGTTGATAATCTGGAGGATAGTTTCAAGAGAAACACGACCAAGTTCTAAGCTATTGATATCGACATAGGCCGCCAAGTTGAGCTTGGGATTGACCGAGTCAAAGCTGAGAACAGGGACATCCAGTTGGTGCTTTGTGATATAATCACAGACCCCTTCAGCTAGGAGACTATCGGTTGTGATGATAGCATCGATTTGTGGATCATGCTGAAAGAGGAGCTTGCTAAATTGATACCCTTTTTCTTCTAGGAACTCCGTTGCAAAATAGGTTAAATTTCCATCAATAGGCAGTTGGTATTGCTTGAGCGCAGATTCGTAACCAGTTAGACGGTCTTGTGTAACGAAAAGTTTCTTAGCACCTCCGATAAAGGCAATTCGCTTGCAGCCTTTTTTGATGAAATATTCGGTCGCATCAAAACCAGCTTGGACATTGTCATTATCGACAAGAGGGATGAAGGGTGAAATAGATTTTCCTAGGATGAGGAAGGGAAACTGCTCATCAGCGACCAGTTTGACCAAGGGATCTTCCTCTTCGGCATAAAGGAAAATCAAACCATCCACACGTTTACCGTAAACCATCTGTGAAATAGCTTTAAGGCGCTCTTTTTCATCTTTACCTGTTGCAATCTGAATAGCATAGTGGTTTTCAGAGGCGACTTGGGCGATACCACGGAGGACAGATGGGAAGAAAGGATTTTGATAGAAGGCGTCTGAGTCGTCAGGAAGGACCAAGCCGATAACTTGGGTATAACTACTTACCAAGCTACGAGCGTTGAGGT
The DNA here is from genome assembly GCF_003390135.1 of Streptococcus sp. NM. Classification (GTDB taxonomy): domain Bacteria; phylum Bacillota; class Bacilli; order Lactobacillales; family Streptococcaceae; genus Streptococcus. The sequence continues at coordinate 214,015 of NZ_QUOS01000003.1, read as the reverse complement.
TGGGGTGGTAATTGAGCTCCTTCATCGCCTTGCGAACGCGTTTTTTTTGTTTCGTCGCTAATGGTTGATTTATTTTGAATAACACGGGTTACGGTTGAAGGCGAAACACCAGCAGCCTTGGCCACGTCTTTAATCGTAACGGGCATAAAAATCTCCTATTTATGGTAATCTGGATCACGGAAATGCGTTTTATAAAAGATAGTGACCAGATATAGAACAAAAAGAATGTTTTGTACGGTAATCAGAGTTGTCATATTTTGGCCAAACAAGCCCAAAATAAGCGTAATCAGAGTTGGTAATCCTAAACAGTTCAAGATAAAATGGTAGCACTCTTTAAAGGTTCTAAATGAAAAGAGGCGTGATTTCTTAGTGATATAAAGGAGAAGACTAGCTCCTAGAGAAACGATAAAGAAATTTAAACCAAAGAGGAAGCTAGCACCGAGAACTAGGAAGAGACTGATATAGACACGATTTTGTTGGTACCAGTCTTTAGAAATCGCTTGAGTCAAGCTGTCCTTGCTTTTGAAACTTTCAGTCTTAATCGCTCGGTAAGAGATACGGGTCAATTCCTTGCTTTCCTTGCTGATGACTAGTTCTTTCGTATCGAAATGCAGTTGCAAGTCCTTAGGTAATTCCTTGCTTTGACTTGGACCGATTAAAAGAGAAGGTGCTTGATTAGCTGTTCCTGTATAAGTTAATGTGCCATCAACAATTGCAGCGTGTTCAGAGAGATCCTGGACAACCTCATCTGTAAGAGGTTCATAGACATTATCGATAAAGGTTTCTAGCGGATAAGTATCTTGTGAACTGTTTTGGATGGCAATGGGTACCATGGACAAGCTGATAAGGAAGATACTGGTAAAGAGCAGTTGAAACCAGTTGAGCCCGAAACGTTTGGACAGGGGCTTACGAAATCCCCAAATACTTGAAAAATAGGAAAATGGATATGGAAGCATAGGTATCTTTCTAAAAGGTGTTTTCTATATGAGTATTATTATATAGAGAAATGTGCTTTATTTCAAGTCTAGGGGATAAATTGCTTGTTGTTAGTATATATTTTGTAGCAATAAGAAAAGGGTGGCGGGGATATATTATCCCTTGTCGCCACCACTTGTAAGTCCTGAAACAAAGTTCTTTTGTAGGAAGAAGAAGAGAATACAGATTGGAAGGGCGATGAGGATAGCACCTGCTGAGAAGTAGGCAATCTTCAAGTTCTTCGCATTGTTGACGAAGGTTTGGAGACCAACGGCAACAGTAAAGTATTCTTTCTCACGAAGCAAGAAACTAGAGAGGATGTAGTCCCCGAAAGGTCCCATGAAGGCCCAGAGAGCTTGTACGGCAACCATTGGGCGAACAAGTGGAAGAACAATTTGCCAGAAGCGACGGAAGTGTCCTGCACCGTCTAGTTTTGCAGATTCGTCTAGAGACATTGGCACTGTATCGAAGTAGCCTTTCATGAGCCAAGCATTCATCGGGATACCACCACCAACGTATAGGAAGATGAGGAACCAGCTGTGGTTAAGGGCGTTCAACATAAGCGCCATAACGAAGAAGGCTGTCAAAGCGGCCATGGTTGGCACCATTTGGATAATCAAGAAGAAGACCAAACTTTGTTTACGAGCCAAGAAGTTGTAACGGCTGTAGGCATAACCAGCAAGTACGATGATACTTGTTTGAACCGCCATGGTAACCAAGGCGATGATCAAGGTATTGAGATACCAAGTACCGTATAGAGTTTCAGTAAAGAGTCCTTTAAAGTTATCAAAATTGAAGTCGATGTTAGTATCAAGTTTAAAGGCTGCGACGTTACCTGCTTTAAAGGCTGACATGATGGTAATCAACAGTGGATAGATAATCACGATTGATAGACCAATCAAGTAGAGGTAAGTAAGGGTTTGAGTCAGTCTACGTTTGAGTTTAATTGAGTTATTCATCTTAGACGTCCTCCATATCAAATGCGTGTAGTTTCTTGAATGCGATCATAGAGATTGAGATGACAATGATAGAGATAATCAAGGTAACAGCAGCCGCCATTGAGTATTGAGGAGATGTACCTGTTGTCAAACGGTAGATCCATGAGATCAAGATATCAGTTGAACCAGCTCCCCCTCCGACACTACCAGGACCTCCACCATTGAAGAGGTACATGATAGAGAAGTTGTTAAAGTTGAAGGTGTATTGGCTAATCAAAGTAGGTGCAGCAACAGCCAAGATCATTGGGAAAGTGATGTTGCGGAATTTTTGCCAAGCATTAGCACCGTCAATATAAGCTGCTTCGTAAAGGTCGTTAGGAATAGATTGCAAGATACCCAAGGTCAAAACGTAGATATATGGGAATCCAAGCCAACCTTGCATCATAATCAAGGCAATCTTAGTCCAAGTTGGGTCTGTTTTCCAAGGAATAAGCGCCCCATCAAGGAAAGGAAGGAATTTAGCAAAGATCGGCAAGACTTGAGTGTTGATAGCCCCGACACTATCATTAAACATGTTTGAGAATGTCAAGATAGTGATGAAGGCTGGGACAGCCCAAGGAAGAAGGAAAATAACACCGAAGATACGTTTTCCTTTGATAAATGGTTGGTTAGCAATGATAGCTGTGAAGATACCAATGACGATCTGTAAAGTTGAGGCAGATAAAGCCCAGATGATAGTCCAAGAAAGGACGGCACCAAAGGCAGAACGGAAGGTACTCAAGCTCCAAATGTTTGTAAAGTTGGTCAAACCAACCCAGTCCAACAATTTGTTTGGTGGCAAGTGTTGGAAGTCGTAGTTGGTAAAGGCGATCATCAAGGTTACGATAACTGGGAAGATAATCGCAAAAGTCATGGCAATGTAAGATGGAATGATTAAGAGGTAAGGGAAGCCATTTTCATAGATTCCTTTGACCATTTCTTTAAAGGTAAGTGCTACTGGTATGCCATTGTTAATGTGTTTGGCAGTTGTATGTGCGTCTTTGATATTTGCGAAATAAAAGAGTACATAAACAACTACAAAGATTAAATGGAAGGCACCACGAATCAGCATAAAGAGGGAATTATCACGACCTGGTTTGTCACCAAGAGTGATGAGATTGCTCAATTCAGGGGCTGCAAGTGCTAGGAAGTAAAGGACGAATACGATGGTTACACCAAGGAAGATAAAACCTTTGGCTTTTTGTTTATTGTAAATCTGTCCTAACCCAGGAATGATAGACAGCAGAGCTGCTTTACTAGGTTGTTGCTTTTCCATAATAACTCCTTTCATAGGATACTGGTTTCTAATTAAAACCTAAACTATATATGTTTTTGATTGATAAATTCAAAGGGGGATTTGATTTCCACCCCCCTTGAACAAATTTTTTATTCACCAAATTTTTGTTTGATTGTTTCTTTGATCAATGTTACAGCGTCGTTAGCAGCTGTTTTCGCATCTTTCTTACCACTTACAGCATCAAAGAGCATAGTTTTCGCTGGATCCCAAACTGCAGACATTTGAGAGATGTTTGGCATTGGTTGAGCGTTCTTGAACTGTTTGATAACAGCTGTTGTCAACTCATCATTTTTACCTTCAGCATATGTACGAGCTTCAGTGTTAGCTGGGATTTCGTTAGTTGTATCGTAGAAGGCTTTTTGTTCTTCAGTTGAAACAAGGAAGTCTACAAATTTTTGAGCGCCTTCAAGGTTCTTAGTGCTTGATGGGATGATCCAAGCTTTACCACCACCGAATGCAGCATATTCTTTTCCATTTGGAAGAGTTGGGATAGTTGCAACACCGTAGTTTACTTTAGCATCTTTAAAGGCTTGAGCTTTCCAAGGTCCGTCGATGATAGCAGCTGTTTTACCTTCTTGGAATTGAGTTTGGATTAAGTTGCCAGCACCTTCAGTATCTTGCATACCTTTAGGCCATTTTTCATACCAAGATTTAGCGTAGTTGATACCTGCGATAGAACCGTCGTTTGCAAGACCGATATCTTTGGCGTCTTTACCGTTTTGTCCGAATACGTAAGCACCGTTACCAGCAAGAAGTCCATATGCATAGTAGAAGTTTGTCCAGTCAGCTAGGAAAGCAGAAGTTTTTCCATCTTCTCCAGCGAAGGCATATTTGCTATCTTTAGCAAGGTTTTCTAAGTCAGCAAAAGTTTTTGGAGCTTCTTTTACCAAGTCTTTGTTGTAGTACATAACAAGTGACTCGATAACAGCAGGAGCACCGTAAACTTTACCATCAGCAGCTGTTACAAGAGATTTAGTTTTATCATCTGTTTTAGCGCCGTCGCTCAATTTAACTTCTGAAAGTTGTCCGTCAGTACCAAGGCTACCTACACGGTCGTATGGAGCCATCATAACGTCAGCAGCTTGACCTGATTGGTTGTCAAGAGAAAGTTTGTCAAGCCCACCCATTTGGTCTCCTGTTTTGATGGTAACTTTTACGCCAGCTTCTTTTTCGTAAGCTTTTGCAGCTGATTCAGCAAAGGCTTTATATTGGTCTTCAACGTAGAAAGTGAGTTCTTTGGCTTCAGATGAACCAGAATCAGCAGGCTTATCAGCAGTTTTGCTTCCGCAAGCTACCAAAAGCAAGCTAGCAAGTGTAGCAGTTCCAAGCACAGCAGCGCTCTTCATGAATTTAGATGACATAGTGTATTCCTCCTAAAGAATAACAAATTTTATAATGAGGAAACGCAAACGTTTTCCTTTATGGGACTAGTATAGCACAATTGGAAAGCGGTTGCAAGTGTTTTTTGTAAAAATTTTAAAAAAAATTCACGAAAAGGGTAAGCGTTTTATTTGTTTATAATAGTAGAAAATCCCAAAAATCGGTTTTGTTTTAAATTTAAAAAAAGTTGGGAAAACGATTGCCTAATTTACAAATGGAAAGTAGAGAGGATTCTCACTTTATTTTTGCTTAATAAGATAAGTGAAAGCCTTATTCCTATTTTGTTTGCTTCCTGAAAGAATATATATACGAGTAAGAAGAAAAAATTTTTAAAAAATAATCAAAAAAGTTATTTAAAACCGCTTGCATTTATCAAGAAAATAAGCTATACTAGTAATAGCGCAAACGTTTGCGTTCATAAAAATGTAATATCTAACTATAAACACACGAGGTGCTTATTATGAAAAAACGTCAAAGTGGTGTGTTGATGCACATTTCTTCTCTTCCAGGAGCATACGGAATCGGATCATTTGGTAAAAGTGCTTACGACTTCGTTGATTTCTTGGTTCGCACAAAACAACGTTACTGGCAAATCCTTCCACTAGGGACAACTAGTTACGGAGATTCTCCTTACCAATCTTTCTCAGCCTTCGCAGGGAACACTCATTTTATCGATTTAGATATCTTAGTGGAGCAAGGCTTGTTACAAGCAAGTGACCTTGAAGGGGTTGACTTTGGTAGTGATGCGTCTGAAGTTGATTATGCGAAAATTTACTATGCACGTCGTCCTCTTTTAGAAAAAGCGGTAAAACGTTTCTTGGAAGTGGGAGATGTTAAAGATTTTGAGAAATTTGCTCAAGACAACCAATCATGGCTTGAACTCTTTGCAGAGTATATGGCTATCAAAGAGCATTTTGACAATCTTGCTTGGACTGAATGGCCAGATGCAGATGCTCGTGCTCGTAAAGCTTCAGCACTTGCAAGCTACCGTGAGCAATTGGCAGACAAGTTGGTTTACCACCGTGTGACTCAATACTTCTTCTTCCAACAATGGTTGAAATTGAAAGCTTACGCTAACGACAACCATATCGAAATCGTTGGAGACATGCCAATTTACGTAGCGGAAGATTCAAGCGATATGTGGGCAAATCCACATCTCTTCAAGACAGATGTCAATGGTAAGGCTACTTGCATCGCAGGATGCCCACCAGATGAATTTTCTGCAACTGGTCAGCTTTGGGGTAACCCAATCTATGACTGGGAAGCAATGGACAAAGACGGCTACAAATGGTGGATTGAACGCTTGCGTGAAAGCTTCAAAATCTACGACATCGTTCGTATTGACCACTTCCGTGGCTTCGAATCTTACTGGGAAATCCCTGCTGGTTCTGATACAGCAGCACCTGGTGAGTGGGTGAAAGGTCCTGGCTACAAGCTTTTTGCAGCCGTTAAGGAAGAGCTTGGTGAGTTAAACATCATCGCAGAAGATCTTGGTTTCATGACAGACGAAGTCATCGAATTGCGTGAACGTACTGGCTTCCCAGGGATGAAGATTCTTCAATTTGCCTTCAACCCAGAAGATGAAAGTATCGATAGCCCACACTTGGCACCTGCTAACTCAGTTATGTACACAGGAACACACGATAACAATACGGTCCTTGGTTGGTACCGTAACGAGATCGATGATGCGACTCGTGAATACATGGCTCGCTACACGAACCGTAAAGAATACGAAACAGTGCCACATGCTATGCTTCGTACAGTCTTTTCATCAGTTAGCTTCATGGCAATTGCAACTATGCAAGATTTGCTAGAATTGGATGAGGCAGCTCGTATGAACTTCCCATCTACCCTTGGTGGAAACTGGTCTTGGCGTATGACTGAAGATCAATTGACACCAGCTGTCGAGGAAGGCTTGCTTGACTTGACAACAATCTATCGCCGAATCAATGAAAATTTGGTAGAATTAAAGAAATAATACAATATCAGGAGACACCTTAAACATGTTATCACTACAAGAATTTGTACAAAATCGTTACAATAAAACCATTGCAGAATGTAGCAATGAAGAGCTTTACCTGGCTCTTCTTAACTACAGCAAGCTTGCAAGTAGCAAAAAACCAGTTAACACTGGTAAGAAAAAAGTTTACTACATCTCAGCTGAGTTCTTGATTGGTAAACTTTTGTCAAACAACTTGATCAACCTTGGTCTTTACGACGATGTCAAAAAAGAACTTGCAGCTGCAGGTAAAGATTTGATCGAAGTTGAAGAAGTTGAATTGGAACCATCTCTTGGTAATGGTGGTTTGGGACGTTTGGCTGCCTGCTTTATCGACTCAATTGCTACTCTTGGTTTGAACGGTGACGGTGTTGGTCTTAACTACCACTACGGTCTTTTCCAACAAGTTCTTAAAAACAACCAACAAGAAACAATTCCAAATGCATGGTTGACAGAGCAAAACTGGTTGGTTCGCTCAAGCCGTAGCTACCAAGTACCATTTGCTCACTTCACATTGACATCAACTCTTTACGATATCGATGTACCTGGTTACAAGACAGAAACGAAGAACCGCTTGCGTTTGTTTGACTTGGATTCTGTTGATTCTTCTATCATTAAAGACGGTATCAACTTTGACAAGACAGACATCGCTCGCAACTTGACTCTTTTCCTTTACCCAGATGATAGTGACCGTCAAGGTGAATTGCTCCGTATCTTCCAACAATACTTCATGGTTTCAAACGGTGCGCAATTGATCATCGAAGAAGCAATCGAAAAAGGAAGCAACTTGCATGACCTTGCTGACTACGCAGTTGTCCAAATCAACGATACTCACCCATCAATGGTTATTCCTGAATTGATCCGTCTTTTGACTGCTCGTGGTATCGAACTTGACGAAGCAATCTCAATCGTTCGTAGCATGACTGCCTATACTAACCACACAATCCTTGCTGAAGCCCTTGAAAAATGGCCTCTTGAATTCTTGCAAGAAGTGGTTCCTCACTTGGTTCCAATCATCGAAGAATTGGACCGTCGCGTGAAAGCAGAATACAAAGATCCAGCTGTTCAAATCATCGATGAGAGCGGACGTGTTCACATGGCTCACATGGATATCCACTACGGATACAGTGTTAACGGGGTAGCAGCACTCCACACTGAAATCTTGAAGAACTCTGAATTGAAAGCCTTCTACGATCTTTACCCAGAAAAATTCAACAACAAAACAAACGGTATCACTTTCCGTCGTTGGCTCATGCATGCTAACCCAAGATTGTCTCACTACTTGGATGAGATTATTGGAGAAGGTTGGCACCATGAAGCAGATGAGCTTGAAAAACTCTTGTCTTATGAAGACAAAGCAGCTGTCAAAGAAAAATTGGAAAGCATCAAGGCTCACAACAAACGTAAATTGGCTCGTCACTTGAAAGAACACCAAGGTGTGGAAATCAATACAAACTCTATCTTTGATATCCAAATCAAACGTCTTCACGAGTACAAACGCCAACAAATGAACGCTTTGTACGTGATCCACAAATACCTTGACATCAAAGCTGGTAACATCCCTGCTCGTCCAATTACAATCTTCTTTGGTGGTAAAGCAGCTCCAGCCTACACAATCGCTCAAGACATTATCCACTTGATCCTTTGCATGTCAGAAGTTATTGCTAACGATCCAGCAGTAGCTCCACACTTGCAAGTAGTTATGGTTGAAAACTACAACGTTACTGCAGCAAGCTTCCTTATCCCAGCATGTGATATCTCAGAACAAATCTCACTTGCTTCTAAAGAAGCTTCAGGTACTGGTAACATGAAATTCATGTTGAACGGAGCTTTGACTCTTGGTACTATGGACGGTGCTAACGTGGAAATCGCTGAGTTGGTTGGAGACGAAAATATCTACATCTTTGGTGAAGATTCAGAAACTGTTATCGACCTTTACGAAAAAGCAGCTTACAAATCAAGCGAATTCTACGCTCGTGAAGCTATCAAACCATTGGTTGACTTCATCGTTAGCGATGCAGTTCTTGCAGCTGGAAACAAAGAGCGCTTGGAACGTCTTTACAATGAATTGATCAACAAAGACTGGTTCATGACTCTTCTTGACTTGGAAGACTACATCAAGGTTAAAGAACAAATGTTGGCTGACTACGAAGACCGTGACGCATGGTTGGATAAAGTCATTGTTAACATTTCTAAAGCAGGATTCTTCTCATCTGACCGTACAATCGCTCAGTATAACGAAGATATCTGGCATTTGAACTAATACTCTTCGAAAATCAAATTCAAACCACGTCAGCGTCGCCTTGCCGTACTCAAGTACAGCCTGCGGCTAGCTTCCTAGTTTGCTCTTTGATTTTCATTGAGTATAAGATACAAGATTTATACTAATACACTTTCCTATAAAGCGAATTTCAATTGAAATTCGCTTTTTTGAATGCTGTGGATTTGGAACAATCTTGTTTAAAAATAGATAAATCCTAGATACAGTGAAGGTTTAGAAATGCTGGTTTTTACTGTCTTTCATCCTTTTGTTTCTTCGCAGTTGATTACCTCATATCCCTTGTATTCGCTTACACAAAGTATTATAATATGATTATAGGAAAGAAGGTGTTCTTATGATATATACACTTAAATTGGTGTTGTTTATTACCTTTCTTGTAATAAGCTTGTTACCTGATAAGATTTTTGGAAAAAATAAAAAAATTTGGAAAATAGTTCTTGCAATATTGATGGCGGCGACAGCATTGTCATTTATGTACTAAGTTATTTTAAGAATGTAGGGTTTATTTCCCTACATTCTTTTTAGTTTTTTCTGTTTTCTAGATTCTATTTATCCAAGCGCTTCAAAAACTAACTTTTTTAAAAGCTAAGTGTTAGTAAGCTTGTAAGAAACCTAGTTTAAAACAGTAAACCAGCGCTTAAAATGCTGGTTTTCACTGTCTTCAGCCTTATATTTCTTTGTAGTTGATTACCTCATATTTCTTGTATTCGCTTACACAAATTATTATAATATAATTGTAGGAAAGAAGGTGTTTTTATGTGGAAAAAATATTTTTCAAAATATAAATGGACGGATTTATTTTGGATTCTATTTGTTATTTTAACATGCCTCTTGATGGGTAATGATACTCTTTTTCCGCTTTCTCATCAAGAAATCTCTTATCATGGGTGCTTATTTGGAATTACACTTGCATTATATCACTTACTATTTATTGATAAGTTTGTTATCTCGAATCGAAAATAAAGATTAGAACTTAGAATTGGTAAATTTCCTAAATTTTTCGGATAGATAGTTTAAAAATTGCAATTTAAAACCGCATATCTTCTTGAAATGCGGTTTTTGTGTCAATTATAGTACTCTCCCAACCAGAATCTCAGCCTCAATAGTAATCTCTGTCAGTTGGCTCCAGTCAATCTTGCTCTGGTCGATGTGAAAGAGTAGGGGTGTCATGCTGAGTAGGGCTTGGAGCTGATCTGCTGTGATAGTCTTGGTCAGAGAGGCAGTTTTACTGGATAAGATAGTGAAGTTGTTTTGGAAATGATTTTTGATATCTTGGTTGGAATACTCCTTGTTTGTCAGCTGGTCTTGTACCTTCTGACGGATTTCCTTGAGGTGATTTTCAGTTGGAATAACCTTTATCAAGATGCCGTCTTTGGATAAAACGCGACGAAATTCTCCATAGTTGGCAGGTGAGAAGATATCAAGCAGGATATCCATGCTGGCGTCTTTTATAGGAAGACGAGCCAAGTCACCAACGAACCAATTGACTGCCCAGTTTGGTTCACTCTTGGCAGCGATTTGGACGGAATCTTTGGAAATATCAAAGGCATAGAAAGTTTTTTCAGAGTGACTTTCTTGGAGTTTACGAGAGTAGAAACCTTCACCACAACCGATATCCAAAATTGTTGTGGTAGTTTTTGAGCTTGCAAGCAAGTCAGATACAGCATCTAAAATAGCTTGGTAAAAGCCGGCTTCTAGGATTTGTTGGCGATTTTGAAAGTTTTCCTTGTCGTAGTTGGCAGATTGCTTGATTTGAGGGGCTAGATTGACATAGCCGAATTTCGCCAAGTCAAAAGAATGACGGTTGTAGCACTTGAAACTAGTCTCTAGCAGAGTCAGATTTTCTTGACAGATAGGACAGGCAAAGGCAGTCGCAGAAGCGAAGCGCTGAAGTTTAGGTTTGAGATTTGTATTCATAGTTTAAGTGTATCAAAAGAGGCAAATGAAAGCAACTTTAGGAATAAGTAGATGGGAGATTCAGTAGAAATAAAACTAATTTTCCAATTTATGGAATGAAATTGCTTTTATATCTAAATTGCTATATAATAATGATAAGGAGGAAATAAGTATGTTAAAAGAAGTATTAACCGTTGCAAAAGTTGCGAAAAAATCATCACTCTTTTTGGGTGGTGTCGCATTTGGTACCCTTGGTTTGAAAATCTTAGCAAGTAAGGAAGCTAAAAAAGGTTATTCTAAAGCTTTGGCTAAGGCTTATAAGTTGAAAGACGAGCTAGATGCATCTGTTTCTGTTGTGAAGCAACATGGAGATGATGTCTTGCAAGATGCCAAATATTTGTACGAGCAAGAGAAAAAAGAAGAGCAATTAGATAGCCTTATAGGAGAATAATATGTCTTTTAAAGTGCTACATAGAGGATATCAACATATCCGACTATCGTCTTCTTTTTCACTCACCTTGGATATTCAAGACTATCTTCGTTCCTTGGCGAGAGATGAAAAGGGGATTGAGTCTATCCAGTTTTACATGGATCAACAGCACTTTACTCTACGCATAAAAGAAGGCTTTTCTGTATTAGATAATACAGAAGCCTTTTTAAAAAGAATTGATAAAGGGAAAGTTTCTGAGTTGATGACTCTTCCCATTCGTAGAGAAGAGAGTGCTTATTCTATTGTCTCAGGTGCAGCGATTAAGCGTATACTTTTTCGTAGTTTTGTGCCGTATCCTATTCGCTATATATGGACTTGTTATCAGGCTTTTGGCTATATTAGAGAAGCCTATCAAACACTAGCGCGTAAGGAACTAACGATGGAAGTTTTGGACTGTTCGGCGATTTTATTGTCCTTGTTTATGAACCAATCCAAGACAGCTAGCAATATCATGTTTATGCTTGATTTGGGGAATCATTTAGATCAGTGGTCCTTGAAAAAAACTGCAACAGATTTAGAACAAAGCCTTCTTGCAAAAGAGAGCGATGTATTTCTAGTACAGGGGGATACGGTTGTTAGTATCAAGAGTTCCGATGTTCAAATAGGAGATGTCTTGGTCCTATCTCAAGGAAATGAAATTCTGTTTGATGGACAAGTAGTTTCAGGTTTAGGTATGGTCAACGAAAGTTCCTTGACGGGAGAGAGTTTTCCAGTTGAAAAAAGAGAGTCTGATTTGGTTTGTGCAAATACAGTATTAGAAACTGGAGAGTTGCGCATTCGTGTAACCGATAATCAGATGAACAGCCGGATTTTACAACTGATTGAGTTGATGAAGAAATCTGAAGAAAACAAGAAAACGAAACAACGCTATTTCATCAAAATGGCGGATAAGGTCGTCAAATATAATTTCTTGGGGGCTGGGCTGACTTACCTATTGACAGGTTCTTTTTCTAAGGCTATTTCTTTCCTATTGGTCGATTTCTCCTGCGCTTTGAAAATCTCTACTCCTGTAGCTTATTTGACAGCTATCAAGGAGGGGTTGAACCGTGAAATGGTGATTAAGGATGGGGATGTTCTGGAGAAATACCTGGAAGTTGATACTTTCTTGTTTGATAAGACGGGAACAATCACAACTAGTTATCCTATAGTTGAAAAGGTGTTACCTTTTGGGGACTATAGTGAGGAAGATATTCTCAGAATCAGTGCCTGTCTTGAGGAACACATTTATCATCCTATTGCTAATGCCATCGTCAAGCAAGCTGAGATAGAGGGAATTGAACATGAGGAAATGCATGGGAAACTCCAATATATCGCAAGCAAGGGGATCAAATCTCATATAGATGGGCAACCAGTTCTTATTGGGAATTATGTTTTGATGCAGGATGAGCAAATTCATATCAGTTCAGAACAAAATGCTTTAATTGAAGAGTACAAGAGTCACTACAATCTCTTATTCTTGGCTTATCAGAATGAATTGATTGGAATGTTCTGTATTCATACTCCTTTGAGAAAAGAAGCAAAAGCAGCCTTGGAGAAACTTAAGGCACAAGGGAAAAAATTGATTCTGGCAACAGGGGACACCTTGGTTAGAACAGAGGAATTAGTCAAAGATTTGCCCTTTGATCAGGTCTATACAGACTTGAAACCTGATGGGAAATTTGAGTTAGTAGAGGAACTGCAGAAAGCAGGTCACACTATTTTGATGGTTGGAGATGGCTTGAATGACTCAGCGGCTCTAACCCTGTCAGATATCGGTGTGGTGATGAATGAGAGTGCAGATATTTCTAAGCAGATGAGCGATATCTTATTGTTAGATAATCGTTTGGATTTCTTCCAAGAGTTGGATTCGCTATCATCATCTTTGCAAACACTCATCAAGAAGAATATTCAAGATACCGTTGTCGTAAATAGTAGTTTGATTGGCTTTGGCTTGTTTAATTGGCTCAGTCCTTCAAATCTCTCTATCTTACATAATCTAACAACCTTGCGCATTGTACTGCGTAGCCTGTCTATTAAGGCTAGATAGATGAAAGTTATTAACAGCAAAAAGGAGTTACCTTTCTCGAGGGTAACTCCTTTTTTTATAGGTAAATGTTGAACAGTTTAGTAAGTCAATACAAAATATTTTTTCTTCCCACGACGGATAACAGTCAGTTCATTTTCTAACTTATCTGCGTCACTCAAGACATAGTCAAGGTCTTGGATGCGGTCGCCGTTGACGTAGATAGCTCCGTTTTGAACATCTTCACGGGCTTGGCGTTTTGAGTTTACTACACCAGATGAGACGAGCAGTTCCACGATATTGTGGTTTTCGTCTGCTTGTACTTGGTAGTTTGGCACTCCACGAAGTCCTTGTTTGAGCTCTTTAACAGAAAGGTTTTTGATGTTTCCTGCAAAGAGTTGCTCAGTGATGTTGAGGGCTTCTTTGTAAGCTTCTTCTCCGTGAACAAGTGTAACGACTTCACGAGCCAAGACTTTTTGAGCCAAGCGTTCGTGTGGCGCTGCTTCAAATTGTTTACGGATGTCTTCAATCTCATCAAGTGACAAGAAAGTAAAGATCTTCAAGAAGCGAACAGCGTCTGCGTCCATAATGTTCATCCAAAATTGGTACATTTCGTATGGAGAAGTCTTTTCAGGATTGAGCCAGACTGCGTTTCCTTCTGATTTACCAAATTTCTTACCAGTTGCATCTGTGATCAATGGAACAGTGATAACGTGGCCAGTCTTGTCAGCCTTACGACGAAGCAATTCGGTACCAGCTGTCATATTTCCCCACTGGTCAGAACCACCGATTTGAAGCGTTACGTTGTGGTCTTGGTTAAGAACGAAGAAGTCGTAACCTTGCATGATTTGGTAGGCAAACTCAGTGTATGAAATTCCTGTTTCGATCCGTTTTTTCACAGACTCCTTGCTCATCATGTAGTTGACAGTAAAGTATTTTCCGATATCACGGAGGAAGTCAATGAAGCTGATGCTGCCAAACCAGTCGTAGTTGTTGACCATGACAGCTTTATTTTCACCATTTTCAAAGTCAAGAAAACGAGAAAGTTGTCCTTGGATAGACTTGACCCAGCCATCTACTGTGTCTTTTGTTTGGAGACTACGTTCAGCATCTTTGAAGGACGGATCTCCGATGAGACCTGTAGCACCGCCAACGAGCGCATAAGGTTTGTGACCTGCTAGTTGCAAGCGACGACTTGTCAAGATTGCGACAAGGTGGCCTAGGTGAAGGCTGTCAGCAGTTGGATCGTAGCCAGTATAATAAGAAACTTGACCTTCTTCTAGGGCTTTACGCAAAGCTTCTTCATCAGTCGTTTGAAAAATCAAACCACGCTCTTTTAGCTCATCAAAAATGTGCATGTGTCTTTTCTCCTTTATAAAATATTGTTTCTACCTATTGTATCACAAACTCGGGCAATAGCCTAGTAGAATAAGGAAGAAAGTAGCTATTTTATTGAAAGTTTACCTTTTATGGTATAATAGTTACAGTGAGGAAATCCATGCAAAATCAATTAAATGAATTAAAACGAAAAATGCTGGAATTTTTCCAGCGAGTAAAATCAAAAATAAATCATAGAAAATCAGAGAAAGTCTCAGAAGTGAAGAAGTCGGATGGGACAGGTGGGAAAGTTCTGGCTATCCTAGGTAGCATTTTAGTTGCTATTAAGGGCATTCTGAATACTCTCTTTATTCTAGGCTTTATCGGTGGACTTTTTGGTGCAGGTGTAGCTCTTGGTTATGGAGTTGCTTTGTTTGACAAGGCTAAGGTTCCCCAAGCGGAGGACTTGGTAAAGCAGGTTAAAAATATTTCTTCCATCTCAGAAATTGTTTATGCAGATGGGAGTGTCATTGCTTCTATCGAGAGCGACCTACTGCGAACTTCTGTTTCATCTGAGGAAATATCGGACAATCTCAAAAAGGCTATCGTTGCTACTGAGGATGAGCATTTTCTTGAACATAACGGGGTTGTGCCAAAAGCTGTGATTCGGGCGACATTGGGAACCTTTGCAGGTTTGGGCTCATCTAGCGGGGGCTCGACCTTGACCCAACAGTTAATCAAACAACAAGTGGTTGGAGATGCTCCGACTTTGGCTCGTAAGGCTACAGAAATTGTTGATGCCCTTGCCTTGGAACGCAGTATGAGTAAGGATGAAATCTTGACGACTTATCTCAATGTTGCTCCCTTTGGTCGGAATCATAAAGGACAGAATATTGCAGGTGCCCAGCAAGCTGCTGAAGGGATTTTCGGTATCGATGCCAACAAGTTGAGTATTCCCCAAGCTGCCTTCCTAGCAGGTTTGCCACAGAGTCCGATTACTTATTCTCCTTATGAAAATACTGGAGAGTTAAAGAGTGATGAAGACTTAGAACTTGGTTTGAAGCGGGCCAAGGATGTTCTCTACAACATGTACCGCACGGGTGCCCTGACTCAGGAAGAATACGACCAGTACAAGGATTATAATCTCAAACAAGACTTCTTGCCATCAGGAACTGTCAATGTTGTTTCGAGGGATTATCTCTACTTTACAGCTATGGCTGAAGCGACAGACCGTATGTATGATTATTTAGTTCGACAGGACAATGTCTCTAACCAAGAGTTGAAAAATGAAGCGATTCGAAAGGCTTATCATGAGAGAGCTGAGCAGGAACTAAGTAATGGTGGCTACAAAATTACTACAACGATCAATAAAAAAATCCATGCGGCCATGCAAAATGCAGTTGCTAACTATGGTCATTTGGTAGATGATTCGACTGGGCAGCCTGAAGTAGGGAATGTTTTGATGGACAATAAAACGGGGGCTGTTCTAGGCTTTGTTGGTGGTCGTAATTACCAGACTAACCAAAACAATCACGCCTTTGACACCAAGCGTTCACCAGCCTCTACAACCAAGCCTTTGCTGGCCTACGGAATTGCCATTGACCAAGGTTTGATGGGAAGTGCTAGCATATTGTCCAATTATCCCACAAACTATGCAAATGGTAGTCCGATTGTGCACGGTAGCAGTAAAGGTACAGGTATGGTCAATTTGGGTGAGGCTTTAAATTATTCATGGAACATTCCAGCCTATTGGACTTATCGCATGCTTCGTGAAAAAGGTGTCGATGTTAAGGGCTATATGGAAAAAATGGGGTATGAGATTTCGGAGTACGGTATCGAAAGTCTTCCTATGGGTGGTGGTATTGAAGTCACAGTTGCTCAACATACAAATGGTTATCAAACCCTGGCTAACAATGGTCTTTATCAAAAGAAACATATGATTTCTAAGATTGAATCTTCTGATGGTAGGGTGATTTATGAATATAACTCCCAACCTGTTCAGGTATATTCTAAGGCGACAGCAACGATTATGCAAAGTTTGCTTCGTGATGTTATTTCTTCTCGTATTACTTCTAGTTTCCAGACGGATTTATCTTCAATAAATCCAAGCCTTTCCCGTTTAGACTGGATTGGTAAAACTGGTACAACTAATGAAGATGAGAATATGTGGCTCATGATTTCAACCCCTAGGTTGACTCTAGGTGGTTGGTTAGGTCATGATGACAATCGACCGCTGGGCAAGGGAGCTGGGCATTATCGAAATGCCAAATATATGGCTCATTTAGTCAATGCTATCCAACAAGCTGATCCTGGAGTTTGGGGCAATGAACGCTTTAATCTTGATTCTAGTGTAACTCAATCTCAGGTCCTCAGGTCAACAGGCCAAAAACCTGGCAAAGTATCCGTCAATGGTAGAACGGTAGATCTTTCAGGTTCTACTGTAACGAGCTATTGGGCTAACAAGGCAGGAGCTCCTACGACTATCTATAACTTTGCTATTGGAGGAAGTGAGACGGATTATCAAAATGTTTGGTCTAGTATTATTGGTAGTTTCTCATCTACACCAAGCTCAAGTAATAGCTCTAGCAGTACATCAAGTTCATCATCTACACAATCAAATAGTAGAAGATAGAACTATAAAATAAAAACCTCTCTTTAAAAACTATTTTTTCAAGTAAAAAATAAAAATATTATATAACGGTCTTGAATCTCGTTAAGAGAGAAGCAAGGCCGTTATTGTACTCTCAAAGACAAACGCTATTGTCAAAATTGTTGGTAAAATGTAAATTATCAAGTGAGTTTTGCAGCCTAGATAATATTGCAGAGATTATTTGTAATTTTAGTATAGAAATTTACTGAAAGTGCAATTGTTTTGGATGTCCTAGTGTTTCAATGATATAGAAGAATATTCTCCATCTATCAGTAATATCATTTTTGTTTAGTCGTTTGATGTTAATCGAAAGTTCTTCTGGAGTAGTGAAATTTCTCTTTGTTAAGGATGAAAGCAGACTAGCTTCTGCTTTTTTATCTATATTGCTTTACCAGTAAATAAAAAAGTTAAAAAAATCACAAAAAATCTTGAACAAACAAATGAAAAGGCTTACAATCATATTATAAATAGTACAAATAAAAAAAGGAGGAGTGCTTTATGAAAGCCTATACTTATGTTAAACCAGGACTTGCTTCTTTTGTTGATGTAGACAAACCAGTTATATGCAAGCCAACAGATGCTATTGTGCGTATCGTAAAAACTACTATTTGTGGAACAGACCTCCATATTATCAAAGGGGATGTTCCCGCTTGCCAAAGTGGTACCATTCTTGGTCACGAAGGGATTGGGATTGTTGAAGAAGTTGGAGAAGGAGTTTCGAACTTCAAAAAAGGCGACAAGGTCTTGATTTCTTGTGTTTGTGCCTGTGGTAAATGCTACTACTGTAAAAAAGGAATTTATGCCCACTGTGAAGACGAAGGGGGCTGGATTTTCGGTCACTTGATTGATGGTATGCAGGCGGAGTATCTACGTGTCCCTCATGCAGATAACACTCTTTACCACACTCCAGAAAACTTGTCAGATGAAGCCTTGGTTATGCTATCAGACATTCTACCTACTGGATATGAAATTGGTGTCTTGAAAGGGAAAGTAGAACCTGGTTGCAGCGTAGCCATTATTGGTTCAGGTCCAGTTGGATTGGCTGCTCTTTTGACAGCCCAATTCTACTCACCAGCCAAATTGATTATGGTGGACTTAGACGATAACCGCTTGGAAACTGCTTTATCATTTGGTGCGACTCATAAGGTTAATTCTTCAGACCCTGAAAAAGCGATTAAAGAAATTTATGATTTGACAGATGGTCGTGGTGTAGATGTTGCTATCGAAGCTGTTGGTATTCCTGCAACATTTGATTTCTGTCAAAAGATTATCGGTATAGACGGAACAGTTGCCAACTGTGGTGTACATGGTAAACCAGTTGAATTCGATTTGGACAAACTTTGGATTCGCAATATCAATGTAACAACTGGTTTGGTATCTACAAATACCACTCCACAATTGTTGAAAGCTCTTGAAAGTCATAAGATTGAACCAGAAAAATTGGTAACTCACTATTTCAAATTAAGTGAAATTGAAAAAGCCTATGAAGTCTTCAGTAAGGCAGCAGACCACCATGCAATCAAGGTCATTATCGAAAACGATATCTCGGAAGCCTAGGTAGTAACAAGATTTTGGAACATAAGCAAATAGAAATTCAGTCATCATAAGATGGCTGGATTTTTTATCTGGAAATTAAGAAATGAGCATATTTCTTTTCTTGTCTGGCGGAATTGGTTATAATATACGGTACAAAGGAATGAATGAATATGTATCGTGTTATAGAAATGTACGGAGATTTTGAACCTTGGTGGTTCTTAGAAGGTTGGGAAGAAGACATTGTAGCAAGTAAGAAATTTGACCAGTATTATGATGCTCTCAAATACTACAAAACTTGCTGGTTTAGATTGGAACAAGAATCCCCTCTTTATAAAAGTAGAAGTGACTTGATGACTATTTTTTGGGATCCAGAAGATCAACGCTGGTGTGATGAATGTGATGAGTATTTACAACAATACCATTCTTTGGCTCTTTTGCAGGATGAGCAGGTTATCCCAGATGAAAAATTACGTCCAGGCTATGAAAAACAAACAGGTAAGGAAAGGCACCGTTCTTGCCGTATGAAATTAAAATAGAGAAAAAGTAACTTTTTGGAGTTGCTTTTTTTATTTTTCCCAATTTTTGCGAATAGTATAGGTGAGGAGGTAAGTATGGTTCAAGAAATTGCACAAGAAATCATTCGTTCGGCTCGGAAAAAAGGGGCGCAAGACATTTATTTTGTCCCCAAGTTAGACGCCTATGAGCTTCATATGAGGATAGGAGATGAGCGCTGTAAAATCGGTTCTTATGATTTTGAAAAGTTTGCGGCTGTCATCAGTCACTTTAAGTTTGTGGCGGGTATGAATGTTGGAGAAAAGAGACGTAGTCAACTTGGTTCCTGTGATTATGCCTATGACCAAAAGATGGCGTCTCTACGTCTATCTACTGTAGGCGATTATCGAGGGCAGGAGAGTCTGGTGATCCGCTTGTTGCATGATGAGGAGCAGGACTTGCATTTTTGGTTTCAGGATATTGAAGAATTGGGTAAGCGGTACAGGCAACGTGGTCTCTATCTCTTTGCTGGTCCAGTTGGAAGTGGCAAGACGACCTTGATGCACGAATTGGCCAAGTCTCTCTTTAAAGGACAGCAAGTTATGTCCATAGAAGATCCGGTAGAAATCAAGCAGGACGACATGCTTCAGTTGCAGTTGAATGAGGCGATTGGACTAACCTATGAAAATCTCATCAAACTTTCCCTACGTCATCGACCAGATCTCTTGATTATCGGAGAAATTCGAGACAGCGAAACGGCGCGTGCAGTGGTCAGAGCCAGTTTGACAGGGGCGACAGTCTTTTCAACCATTCATGCCAAGAGTATCCGAGGTGTTTATGAGCGCCTGCTAGAGTTGGGTGTGAGTGAGGAGGAATTGGCAGTTGTTCTGCAAGGAGTCTGCTACCAGAGATTAATCGGGGGAGGAGGAATTGTTGACTTTGCAAACAAAGACTATCAAGAATACCAGCCAACTAGGTGGAATGCGCAGATTGACCAGCTTCTTAAAGATGGACATATCACAAGTCTTCAGGCTGAAACGGAAAAAATTAGCTACAGCTAAGCAAAAAAATATCATCACCTTATTTAATAATCTCTTTTCCAGCGGTTTTCATCTAGTGGAGACTATCTCCTTTTTAGATAGGAGTGCCTTGTTGGACAAGCAGTGCGTGACCCAGATGCGCACGGGCTTGTCTCAGGGGAAATCATTCTCAGAAATGATGGAAGGTTTGGGATTTTCAAGTGCCATTGTCACTCAGTTATCCCTAGCGGAAGTCCATGGAAATCTCCACCTGAGTTTGGGAAAGATAGAAGAATATCTAGACAATCTAGCCAAGGTCAAGAAAAAATTAATTGAAGTAGCGACCTATCCTTTGATTTTGCTGGGATTTCTTCTCTTAATTATGCTGGGGCTACGGAATTATCTACTACCACAACTGGATAGTAGCAATATTGCCACCCAAATCATTGGCAATCTGCCACAAATTTTTCTAGGAATGGTAGGCCTTGTTTCCGTACTTGTCCTTTTAGCACTAACTTTTTATAAAAGAAGTTCTAAGATACGCGTCTTTTCTATCCTAGCACGCCTTCCTTTTCTTGGAATCTTTGTGCAGACCTATTTGACAGCCTATTATGCGCGTGAATGGGGGAATATGATTTCACAGGGAATGGAGCTGACGCAGATTTTTCAGATCATGCAGGAACAGGGTTCTCATCTCTTTAAAGAAATCGGTCAAAATCTAGCTAGATCCTTACAAAATGGTCAGGAATTTTCTCAGACGATAGCGACATATCCATTCTTTAAGAAGGAGTTGAGCTTGATTATTGAATATGGGGAAGTCAAGTCCAAGCTGGGTAGTGAGTTGGAAATCTATGCTGAAAAAACTTGGGAGGCCTTTTTTACCCGAGTCAATCGCACCATGAATTTGGTGCAACCGCTGATTTTTATCTTTGTGGCTCTGATTATCGTTTTACTTTATGCGGCAATGCTCATGCCCATGTATCAAAATATGGAGGTAAATTTTTAAAATGAAAAAAATGATGACATTCTTGAAAAAAGCGAAAGTGAAGGCTTTTACACTTGTGGAGATGTTGGTGGTCTTGCTCATCATCAGCGTGCTTCTCTTGCTCTTTGTACCTAATCTGACCAAGCAAAAAGAAGCAGTCAACGACAAAGGAAAAGCTGCTGTTGTTAAGGTAGTGGAAAGCCAGGCAGAGCTTTATAGCTTAGCTAAAAATGAAGAGGCTAGCCTAAGCAAGTTACAAGCAGATGGACGCATCACAGAAGAACAGGCTAAAGCTTATAAAGAATACCATGCTAAACAAAATACCAGTCAAACCGTTGCAGATTAAGGCTTTTACCATGCTTGAAAGTCTCTTGGTTTTGGGACTTGTAAGTATGATTGCCTTGGGCTTGTCCGGTTCTGTCCAGTCCACTTTTGCGGCGGTAGAGGAGCAGATTTTCTTTATGGAGTTTGAAGAACTCTATCGGGAAACCCAAAAACGCAGTGTAGCTAGTCAGCAAAAGACTAGTCTAAACTTAGATGGGCAGACGATTAGCAATGGCAGTCAAAAGTTGACAGTTCCTAAAGGCATTCAGGCAACATCAGGCCAAAGTATTACATTTGACCGAGCTGGGGGTAATTCGTCCCTAGCTAAGGTTGAATTTCAGACCAGTAAAGGAGCGATTCGTTATCAATTATATCTAGGAAATGGAAAAATTAAACGCATTAAGGAAACAAAAAATTAGGGCAGTGATTTTACTGGAGGCAGTAGTGGCTCTAGCTATCTTTGCCAGCATCGCGACGCTCCTTTTGGGACAAATTCAGAAAAATAGACAAGAAGAAGCAAAAATTTTGCAAAAGGAAGAAGTCTTGAGGGTAGCTAAGATGGCCTTGCAAACAGGTCAAAATCAGGTAAACGTAAATGGAGTTGAGATTCAGGTGTTTTCTAGTGAAAAAGGATTGGAGGTTTACCATGGTTCAGAACAGTTGCTGGCTATCAAAGAGCCATAAGGTCAAGGCTTTTACCTTGTTGGAATCACTGATTGCTCTCATTGTCATCAGTGGAAGTTTACTCCTCTTTCAAGCCATGAGTCAGCTCCTCATTTCAGAAGTTCGCTACCAGCAACAAAGCGAGTAAAAGGAGTGGCTCTTGTTTGTGGACCAGCTGGAGGCAGAATTAGACCGTTCGCAATTCGAAAAAGTGGAGGGCAATCGCCTCTATATGAAGCAGGATGGCAAGGAAATTGCGATAGGTAAGTCAAAATCGGATGATTTTCGAAAAACTGATGCCAGTGGACGAGGATATCAGCCTATGATTTATGGACTCAAATCAGCTCAGATTACAGAGGACAACCAACTGGTGCGCTTTCATTTCCAGTTCCAAAAAGGCTTAGAAAGGGAGTTCATCTATCGTGTGGAAAAAGAAAAAAGTTAAGGCAGGTGTTCTCCTCTATGCAGTCACTATGGCAGCCATCTTTAGTCTTTTGTTACAATTTTACTTGAACAGACAAGTCGCCCACTATCAAGACTATGCTTTGAATAAAGAAAAGCTGATTGCTTTTGCCATGGCTAAGCGAACCAAAGATAAGGTTGAGCAAGAAAGTGGGGAACAGGTCTTTAATCTAGGTCAGGTAAGCTATCAAAACAAGAAAACAAGCTTGGTGACGACGGTTCGTACGCCTAAGAGTCAATATGAGTTCATCTTTCCTTCAGTCAAAATCAAAGAAGAGAAAATAGATAAAAAGGAAAAGGTAGTGACTGATTCAAGTAATCAAGCAGAGAAGAAAAAATCAGAAGAGAAGGCTGAAAAGAAAGAGAATTCCTAGCCAATCAAGCTACTTTGTGCTAAACTAAAAATATGAAACATGATTTTAACCACAAAGCAGAAACTTTTGATTCCCCTAAAAATATCTTCCTTGCAAACTTGGTTTGTCAAGCAGTCGAGAAACAGATTGATCTTCTATTAGACAAAGAAATTTTGGATTTCGGTGGAGGGACGGGTCTGTTAACCTTGCCCCTAGCCAAGCAAGCTAAGTCTGTAACATTGGTGGATATTTCGGAGAAAATGCTGGAACAAGCTCGTTTGAAAGCGGAGCAGCAAGACATCAAGAATATCCAGTTTTTGGAACAAGATTTACTGAAAAATCCCTTAGAGCAAGAGTTTGATCTCATTGTTGTTTGTCGTGTTCTTCATCATATGCCTGATTTGGATGCGGCTCTCTCACTGTTTCATCAACATTTGAAGGAAGATGGACAACTCCTACTTGCTGATTTTACCAAGACAGAGGCTAACCATCATGGATTTGAATTGGTTGAACTGGAAAACAGGCTAGCCCAGTTTGGTTTTTCATCTGTACATAGTCAGATCCTCTATAGCGCTGAAGACCTGTTTCAAGGAAATTACTCAGAACTCTTTTTAACAGTAGCCCAAAAATCACTCGCCTAGTCAGGGAGTGATTTTTCTATAAGGATGGAAAAAAGAAGGGAAATTTGATAAGATAGGAATATGGATTTTGAAAAAATTGAACAAGCTTATACCTATTTACTAGAGAATGTCCAAGTCATTCAAAGTGATTTGGCGACCAACTTTTATGACGCCCTGGTGGAGCAAAACAGCATCTATCTGGATGGAGAAACTGAGCTAGAGCAGGTCAAAGAGAACAATCAGGCCCTTAAACGTTTAGCGCTACGCAAAGAAGAATGGCTCAAGACCTACCAGTTTCTCTTGATGAAGGCTGGGCAAACAGAACCCCTACAGGCTAATCACCAGTTTACACCGGATGCTATTGCCTTACTTTTGGTGTTTATTGTGGAAGAGTTGTTTAAAGAGGAGGAAATCACTATTCTCGAAATGGGTTCTGGCATGGGAATTTTGGGCGCTACTTTCTTGACCTCGCTTGATAAAAAGGTGGATTACTTGGGAATGGAAGTGGATGATTTGCTGATTGATTTGGCAGCTAGCATGGCAGATGTAATTGGTTTGCAGGCTGGTTTTGTCCAAGGAGATGCCGTTCGTCCACAAATGCTCAAAGAAAGCGATGTGGTCATCAGCGACTTGCCTGTCGGCTATTATCCTGATGATGCCGTTGCGTCGCGTCATCAAGTTGCTTCTAGCCAAGAACATACTTACGCCCATCACTTGCTCATGGAACAAGGACTTAAGTATCTCAAGTCAGATGGATACGCTATTTTTCTCGCTCCGAGTGATTTGTTGACCAGCCCTCAAAGTGACTTGTTGAAAGGTTGGTTGAAAGAGGAGGCAAGTCTGGTTGCTATGATTAGTTTACCTGAAAATCTTTTTGCTAGTGCTAAACAATCTAAGACCATTTTTATCCTACAGAAGAAAAGTGAAACAGCAGTAGATCCTTTTGTTTATCCGCTTGCTAGCTTACAAGATGCAAGTGTTTTAATGAAATTTAAAGAAAATTTTCAAAAATGGACTCAAGGTACTGAAATATAAAATAGATTTTGTTATAATAGATGAAAACGCTTAAAAAGGGGTATCATATTATGACAAAAACAATTGCAATCAATGCAGGAAGTTCAAGTTTGAAATGGCAATTATACTTAATGCCAGAAGAAAAAGTATTGGCGAAAGGTTTGATTGAACGTATCGGTTTGAAAGATTCAATTTCAACTGTAAAATTTGACGGCCGTTCTGAACAACAAATTTTGGATATCGAAAATCATACACAAGCTGTTAAAATTTTATTGGATGACTTGATTCGTTTCGATATTATCAAGGCTTATGACGAGATTACAGGTGTTGGACATCGTGTTGTTGCCGGTGGAGAATATTTCAAAGAATCAACAGTCGTTGAGGGAGATGTTTTAGAAAAAGTTGAAGAGTTGAGTTTGTTGGCTCCTCTCCACAATCCAGCCAATGCAGCAGGTGTTCGTGCCTTCAAGGAATTGTTGCCAGACATTACCAGTGTAGTTGTTTTTGATACTTCATTCCACACAACTATGCCAGAGAAAGCTTATCGCTACCCTCTACCAACAAAATATTACACAGAAAACAAGGTTCGTAAATATGGTGCCCACGGTACAAGTCACCAGTTTGTAGCAGGAGAAGCTGCAAAACTCTTGGGCCGTCCATTAGAGGACTTGAAATTGATTACTTGCCATATCGGTAATGGAGCTTCTATCACAGCTGTTAAGGGCGGTCAATCTGTTGATACTTCAATGGGATTCACTCCACTTGGTGGTGTGATGATGGGAACACGTACAGGAGATATTGACCCAGCTATCATTCCTTACTTAATGCAATATACAGAGGACTTTAATACTCCTGAAGACATTAGTCACGTCCTTAATCGTGAATCAGGACTAATGGGGGTTTCAGGTAAATCTAGTGATATGCGTGATGTGATTGCTGCTATGGAAGAAGGGGACCACGATGCCACTTTAGCCTATGAAATGTATGTTGATCGTATCCAAAAACATATCGGTCAATACCTTGCGGTCCTAAATGGAGCAGATGCTATTATCTTTACTGCAGGTATCGGTGAAAATGCTGCAAACGTACGAGAAGATGTTATCTCAGGTATCTCTTGGTTTGGCTGTGATGTTGACCCAGAAAAGAACGTCTTTGGTGTGACAGGAGACATCTCAACAGAGGCAGCGAAAATCCGTGTCTTGGTTATTCCAACAGATGAAGAATTGGTCATTGCCCGTGACGTTGAACGCTTGAAAAAATAAGTAAAACTAGTAAAAATATTCCGTACAAGGAGTTGGGAAAGAGATTTTTCCAGCTTCTTTTTATGGTGAAATTGTCCAAAACCTTGCTATGATTGGCTTTTTTGAAAAATATGGTATAATAGTAGTAATTTAATAGATGGAGTTGAGTTTTGAAGAAAAACTTTCGTGTAAAAAGAGAGAAAGATTTTAAGGCGATTTTCAAGGAGGGGACAAGTTTTGCCAATCGCAAATTTGTTGTCTACCAACTAGAAAACCAGAAAAACCATTTTCGAGTAGGTCTATCAGTTAGCAAAAAACTTGGGAATGCTGTCACTAGAAATCAAATTAAGCGACGAATTAGACATATTATCCAGATTGCAAAAGGGAGTCTGGTAGAAGATGTCGATTTTGTTGTCATTGCTCGAAAAGGAGTCGAAACCTTGGGATACGCAGAGATGGAGAAAAACCTACTCCACGTATTAAAATTATCAAAGATTTACCAGGAAGGAAATGGGAGTGAAAAAGAAACTACAGTTGACTAGTTTGCTAGGACTGTCCCTATTGATCATGACAGCTTGTGCGACAAATGGGACAACTAGCGATATTACAGCCGAATCGGCTGATTTTTGGAGTAAATTTGTTTACTTCTTTGCGGAAATCATTCGCTTTTTATCGTTTGATATCAGTATCGGAGTAGGGATTATTCTCTTTACGATCTTGATTCGTACAGTCCTCTTGCCAGTTTTCCAAGTGCAAATGGTGGCATCCAGAAAAATGCAGGAAGCTCAACCTCGCATTAAGGCGCTTCGAGAACAATATCCAGGTCGAGATATGGAAAGCAGAACCAAGCTAGAGCAAGAAATGCGTAAAGTCTTTAAAGAAATGGGTGTCAGACAGTCAGATTCTCTTTGGCCGATTTTGATTCAGATGCCGGTTATCTTGGCTTTGTTCCAAGCTCTATCAAGAGTTGACTTTTTAAAGACAGGT
This sequence comes from Streptococcus sp. NM, assembly GCF_003390135.1. GTDB lineage: Bacteria > Bacillota > Bacilli > Lactobacillales > Streptococcaceae > Streptococcus. The sequence continues at coordinate 187,055 of NZ_QUOS01000003.1, read as the reverse complement.
CATTTCTTATGGATTAACCTTGGTGGTGTGGATACAACCCTTGTTCTTCCGATTTTAGCAGCTGTATTTACCTTTTTAAGTACTTGGCTGTCTAATAAAGCCTTGTCTGAGCGTAATGGCGCTACGACTGCGATGATGTATGGTATTCCAGTCTTAATCTTTATCTTTGGGGTTTATGCTCCGAGCGGAGTCGCTCTCTACTGGGCAGTGTCCAATGCTTATCAAGTCTTGCAAACCTATTTCTTGAACAATCCATTCAAGATTATTGCAGAGCGCGAGGCGGTAGCTCAGGCACAGAAAGATTTGGAAAATAGAAAAAGAAAAGCCAAGAAAAAGGCTCAGAAAACGAAATAATAAGGAGGAATCTGGTAATGGGAGTATTTACAGGTTCAACTGTTGAAGAAGCAATCCAGAAAGGATTGAAAGAATTAGATATTCCAAGAATGAAGGCTCATATCAAAGTCATTTCTCGCGAGAAAAAAGGATTTCTTGGTTTATTTGGTAAAAAACCAGCTCAAGTTGACATTGAAGCTATTAGTGAAACAACTGTCATTAAAGCAAATCAACAAGCTATTAAGGGTGTTCCTAAAGAAATCAATGAACAAAATGAACCGGTCAAAACGGTCAGTGAAGCAACCGTTGATTTGGGTCATGTTGTAGAAGCGATTAAAAAGATTGAAGAAGAAGGCCAAGGGGTTTCTGATGAAGTCAAGGCTGAAATCTTGAAAAATGAAAAACATGCTAGCACCATCTTAGAAGAAACTGGGCACATTGAGATTTTAAATGAATTACAGCTTGAAGAAGCTGGTTTCGGAGAAGAAGTAGAAACTCCTATTGTCGAGACTCAAGCTGAACGAACTGAAAGTCAAGAATTAGAAGATTTGGGCTTAAAGGTTGAACCGAGTTTTGACATTGAACAAGTAGCTACGGAAGTAACGACTTATGTCCAGACAATCATTGATGATATGGACGTTGAGGCGACGATTTCAAATGATTATAACCGTCGTAGCATCAATTTACAAATTGATACAAATGAGCCAGGGCGTATTATCGGTTATCATGGTAAAGTATTGAAAGCCTTGCAGTTATTGGCTCAAAATTATCTTTATAACCGCTATTCAAGAACCTTCTACATTACTATTAATGTCAATGATTATGTTGAACACCGTGCAGAAGTCTTGCAGACCTATGCGCAAAAATTGGCGGCTCGTGTTTTAGAAGAAGGACGTAGTCATCAAACAGATCCTATGTCAAATAGTGAACGCAAGATTATTCATCGTATTATTTCACGTATGGATGGCGTGACTAGTTACTCTGAGGGTGATGAGCCAAATCGTTATGTTGTCGTAGATACAGAATAAGTAAAATCAGGGTTATCCTGATTTTTTGCTAGCTGGAGGAGATTAAACTAATGTTGAATAAGATAAGAGATTATTTAGACTTTGCTGGTTTGCAGTACCGTAATCCTGATAAAGCGGGAGCAGAACGAGAGAAAATGCTGGCATTTCGCCACAAAGGTCAAGAGGCCAGAAAGGCTTTTACAGAATTGGCTAAAGCCTTTCAAGTAAGTCATCCAGAATGGCAACTCCAACAGACTAGCCAGTGGATGAACCAAGCGCAGCGCTTGCGACCACACTTCTGGGCTTATATACAGCATGAGGGGAAAGTGACAGAACCTATGTTGGCTCTGCGTTTGTACGGGACATCTACTGATTTTGGAATTTCTTTGGAAGTCAGTTTTATCGAGCGTAAGAAGGATGAGCAAACTCTAGGTAAGCAGGCCAAGGTCCTAGAAATTCCACCAGTAGAAGGTGTTTATTACTTAGTCTACTCAAATGGAGAAAGTCATAAGATGGAGGCTACTGAGGAAAATCGTCAGGTCTTAGTCGAGAAGATAGGCAGTCAAGAAATCCGAAAAGTGTTAGTTAAAGCAGATGTTTCTTTTATTGAAAATCAATCATTAGAAGTGATTTTAGAAAAATTAGAAGATGCTTATGAACGCTTACTTCCCTACTATCAGGCGACTAGAGGATAGCAAATAGAATACTTATTTACATCGAATTGTTTAATTGCTATTCTATGTATTTTTTCATATAATAGTAAAATAGAATGTGTGATTCACTAATCACCTCAAATAGAAAGGAAATTCTATGTCGAATCTATCTGTTAATGCAATCCGTTTCCTAGGTATTGACGCTATCAACAAAGCCAACTCAGGTCACCCAGGTGTGGTTATGGGAGCGGCTCCGATGGCTTACAGCCTCTTTACAAAACAACTTCGTATCAATCCAGCTCAACCAAACTGGATTAACCGCGACCGTTTTATTCTTTCAGCTGGTCATGGTTCAATGCTTCTTTATGCCCTTCTTCACCTTTCTGGCTTTGAAGATGTTAGTATGGATGAGATCAAGAGCTTCCGTCAATGGGGTTCAAAAACACCAGGTCACCCAGAATTTGGTCATACAGCAGGAATTGATGCTACAACAGGTCCTTTAGGTCAAGGGATTTCAACTGCCACTGGTTTTGCCCAGGCAGAACGTTTCTTGGCAGCCAAATATAACCGCGAAGGCTACAATATCTTTGACCACTATACTTACGTTATCTGTGGAGACGGAGACTTGATGGAAGGTGTCTCAAGTGAGGCGGCTTCATACGCAGGTTTGCAAAAACTAGACAAGTTGGTTGTTCTTTATGATTCAAATGACATCAACTTGGATGGTGAGACAAAGGATTCCTTTACAGAAAGTGTTCGTGACCGTTACAATGCTTACGGTTGGCATACAGCCTTGGTTGAAGATGGAACAGACTTGGAAGCCATCCATGCTGCTATTGAAGCGGCTAAAGCTTCAGGCAAACCCTCTTTGATTGAAGTGAAGACTGTTATTGGATACGGTTCTCCAAATAAACAAGGAACTAATGCGGTACACGGTGCTCCTCTTGGAGCAGATGAAACTGTAGCAACTCGTCAAGCGCTTGGTTGGGACTACGAACCATTTGAAATCCCAGAACGAGTATATGCTGATTTCAAAGAACATGTTGCAGACCGTGGCGCATCAGCTTATGAAGCTTGGACAAAATTAGTTGCTGATTATAAAGAAGCTCATCCAGAACTTGCAGCAGAAGTAGAAGCCATCATCGACGGACGTGATCCAGTTGAAGTGACTCCAGCAGACTTCCCAGCCTTAGAAAATGGTTTCTCTCAAGCAACTCGTAATTCAAGCCAAGATGCCTTGAATGTTGTGGCGGCTAAGTTACCAACCTTCCTAGGTGGATCAGCGGACCTTGCTCACTCAAACATGACTTATATCAAGACTGACGGACTTCAAGACGATTCCAACCGCTTGAACCGCAACATTCAGTTTGGTGTTCGTGAATTTGCCATGGGAACAATCTTGAACGGGATGGCTCTTCATGGTGGACTTCGTGTATACGGTGGAACTTTCTTCGTCTTCTCTGACTATGTGAAGGCAGCTGTTCGCTTGTCAGCCTTACAAGGACTTCCCGTGACTTATGTCTTTACCCACGATTCAATCGCGGTTGGGGAAGACGGTCCAACGCACGAACCAGTTGAGCATTTAGCAGGTCTTCGTGCCATGCCAAATCTGAATGTTTTCCGTCCAGCAGATGCGCGTGAAACTCAAGCAGCTTGGTACCTTGCAGTGACAAGTGAGAAAACGCCAACTGCCCTTGTCTTGACACGTCAGAACTTGACTGTTGAAGAGGGAACAGACTTTGACAAGGTTGCAAAAGGTGCCTATGTTGTCTACGAAAATGCAGCAGACTTTGATACAATCTTGATTGCAACAGGTTCAGAGGTTAATCTTGCTGTCTCAGCTGCCAAAGAATTGGCTAGTCAAGGCGCAAAAGTCCGCGTAGTCAGCATGCCATCTACAGATGTCTTTGATAAACAAGATGCAGCATACAAGGAAGAAATTCTTCCAAATGCAGTTCGCCGTCGTGTTGCAGTCGAAATGGGTGCAACTCAAAACTGGTACAAATATGTTGGTCTAGATGGTGCTGTTCTTGGTATTGATACCTTCGGAGCCTCTGCCCCAGCACCAAAAGTATTGGCAGAATATGGCTTTACTGTCGAAAATCTTGTAAAAGTCGTTCAAAATTTGAAATAATCCTAAAAATCAGGGCGCAAGCTCTGGTTTTTCTTACTAGAAAAACAAGGCACAATCTTGTAAAAGTAGCTGAAATTTGATATAGTAGTCCTATGTAAAAGACAAAGGAGAAAATACTATGGAAAATATTAGTCCAAATTTAACATTTGTGATCATGCTTGTAGGTATGTTTGCCTTGATGTTCTTTATGCAACGCTCTCAAAAGAAACAAGCACAAAAACGTATGGAAAGCTTAAATAAACTGCAAAAAGGCTATGAAGTGATTACAATCGGTGGACTTTACGGAACAGTCGATGAAGTAGATACTGAGAAGAGAACCATTGTTCTTGATGTCGATGGAGTTTACTTGACTTTTGAACTAGCTGCTATCAAGACAGTATTACCGCTGAAAGAAACAGCTTCACTAGAAGGCGCAATTGAAAAATAAGACGGGATTACTAACTCCCGTTTTTCTATAAAAGAAAGGAAATGGGATGAAAAAACTAGCCTTTGTCTGTTTGGGAAATATTTGTCGCAGCCCTATGGCCGAGTTTGTTATGAAATCAATGACAGATAATTATGAAATCCAAAGTCGAGCGACTTCCTCTTGGGAACATGGTAATCCGATTCATAAGGGAACTCAAGGAATTTTTCAAGAGTATCAGATTCCTTATGACAAAGCCAAAACATCGCTTCAGATTAGCAAGGAAGATTTTGAAGCCTTTGATTATATTATCGGAATGGACGCTTCAAATGTTTCTGACTTACGTCAGATGTGTCCAGTAGACTGTCAAGATAAGATTTACTCATTTGCATCTGAAAGCGTTCCAGATCCTTGGTATACAGGAGATTTTGAGGAAACCTATCAGCGTGTTCAAGAGGGTTGTCAAGCTTGGTTAGAACGTTTAGAAAAGGGGAGTGAAGATGGAAAATCTTAAGAATTTTTACGACAAGTATCGTGTCTATCTGACTCGTCCACGTTTAGAGCTTTTGGCAGTAGTTACCATTGTTTTTTGTGCTGTACTCGTCTTTTTTCTAAATATTCCAGGAAAAGGTGTTCTAAAGCTTGATAATGGAACGATTGTTTACGATGGCAGTCTTGTCCGTGGTAAAATGAATGGGCAAGGTACCATTACCTTCCAAAATGGAGACCAGTATACTGGTGGTTTCAACAATGGAGCCTTCAACGGAAAAGGTACCTTTCAATCTAAAGAAGGCTGGACCTACGAAGGTGATTTTGTAAATGGTCAGGCTGAAGGAAAAGGAAAACTAACAACAGAACAAGAAGTTGTTTATGAAGGGACTTTTAAACAAGGCGTTTTTCAACAAAAATAAAGCCTCCTTATCAAAGGAGGTATTGTTAGCATCTAAAAGTAAGCGCTTACTAGAAAATCTATCTCTTTCCAAGCCCCTCTTCCAAGCAAGTTTGTGAAATAAAAAATATTTGAAATTAATTTCACAAACTCTAAAGAAAAAACTTGACAAGTGAAGAAAATAAGAAAAATTTCACAAACAATAAAAAATTCTTTGTGAAATGTTTATGAAACTGTTTACAAAGTTGAAATAATGCGTTATAATAAACTTGTGAAAAAATTAACAAAGGATATCGATCCTTGAAAGCTATGGAGGAAAATATGGCTGATAAAAAAACTGTGACACCAGAAGAAAAGAAACTCGCTGCTGAAAAGCATGTCGATGGCTTGGTGCAAAAAGCTTTAGTTGCTCTTGAGGAAATGCGTAAACTCGACCAAGAACAGGTCGACTACATCGTAGCTAAAGCGTCAGTGGCAGCTTTGGATGCCCACGGAGAATTGGCTCTACATGCCTATGAAGAAACAGGACGTGGTGTATTTGAAGACAAAGCAACTAAGAACTTGTTTGCTTGTGAACACGTAGTAAACAACATGCGTCACACTAAAACAGTTGGCGTTATCGAAGAAGACGATGTAACAGGATTGACTCTTATCGCTGAACCAGTTGGTGTTGTTTGTGGTATCACTCCAACAACAAACCCAACATCAACAGCAATCTTCAAATCATTGATTTCATTGAAGACACGTAATCCAATTGTCTTTGCCTTCCACCCATCAGCACAAGAATCATCTGCTCATGCAGCTCGTATCGTCCGCGATGCAGCTATCGCAGCTGGTGCTCCTGAAAACTGTGTGCAATGGATTACTCAACCATCTATGGAAGCAACAAGTGCCCTTATGAACCACGAAGGTATTGCAACAATCCTTGCAACGGGTGGTAATGCCATGGTTAAAGCGGCATACTCATGTGGTAAACCAGCTCTTGGGGTAGGTGCCGGAAACGTGCCAGCTTATGTTGAAAAATCAGCTAACATTCGTCAAGCTGCACACGATATCGTCATGTCTAAATCGTTTGACAACGGTATGGTCTGTGCATCTGAACAAGCGGTTATCATTGATAAAGAAATTTACGATGAATTTGTAGCAGAGTTCAAATCTTATCACACTTACTTTGTAAACAAAAAAGAAAAAGCACTTCTCGAAGAATTCTGCTTCGGCGTCAAAGCAAACAGTAAAAACTGTGCTGGTGCAAAATTGAACGCTGACATCGTTGGTAAACCAGCAACTTGGATTGCAGAGCAAGCAGGATTTACAGTTCCAGAAGGAACAAACATTCTTGCTGCAGAATGTAAAGAAGTTGGTGAAAACGAGCCATTGACTCGTGAAAAATTGTCACCAGTTATCGCAGTTTTGAAATCTGAAAGCCGTGAAGATGGTATTACTAAGGCTCGTCAAATGGTTGAATTTAACGGTCTTGGACACTCAGCAGCTATCCACACAGCTGACGAAGAATTGACTAAAGAATTTGGTAAAGCTGTTAAAGCTATTCGTGTTATCTGTAACTCACCTTCTACTTTCGGTGGTATCGGGGACGTTTATAATGCCTTCTTGCCATCATTGACACTCGGATGTGGTTCTTACGGACGCAACTCAGTTGGGGATAACGTTAGTGCCATTAACCTCTTGAATATCAAAAAAGTCGGAAGACGGAGAAATAACATGCAATGGATGAAACTTCCTTCAAAAACATACTTTGAACGTGATTCAATTCAATACCTTCAAAAATGTCGTGACGTAGAACGTGTCATGATCGTTACTGACCATGCCATGGTAGAGCTTGGTTTCCTTGATCGTATCATTGAACAACTTGATCTTCGTCGCAATAAGGTTGTTTACCAAATCTTTGCTGATGTAGAACCAGATCCAGATATCACAACTGTAAACCGTGGTACTGAGATTATGCGTGCCTTCAAACCAGATACAATCATCGCTCTCGGTGGTGGATCTCCAATGGATGCTGCTAAAGTAATGTGGCTCTTCTACGAACAACCAGAAGTGGACTTCCGTGACCTTGTTCAAAAATTCATGGATATCCGTAAACGTGCCTTCAAATTCCCATTGCTTGGTAAGAAGACTAAATTCATCGCTATCCCAACTACATCTGGTACAGGATCTGAAGTAACTCCATTTGCCGTTATCTCTGATAAAGCAAACAACCGTAAATACCCAATCGCTGACTACTCATTGACACCAACTGTGGCAATCGTAGACCCTGCTTTGGTATTGACAGTTCCTGGATTTGTTGCTGCTGATACTGGTATGGACGTATTGACTCACGCAACTGAAGCTTACGTATCCCAAATGGCTAGCGACTACACTGACGGTCTTGCACTTCAAGCAATTAAACTTGTATTCGAAAACCTTGAAAGCTCAGTTAAGAATGCGGACTTCCACTCACGTGAGAAAATGCATAACGCTTCAACAATCGCTGGTATGGCCTTTGCCAATGCCTTCCTAGGTATTTCTCACTCAATGGCCCATAAGATTGGTGCGCAATTCCACACAATCCATGGTCGTACAAATGCTATCTTGCTTCCATACGTCATCCGCTACAACGGTACACGTCCAGCCAAGACAGCAACATGGCCTAAGTACAACTACTACCGTGCAGATGAAAAATACCAAGATATCGCACGCATGCTTGGACTTCCAGCTTCTACTCCAGAAGAAGGTGTGGAATCTTACGCAAAAGCTGTCTACGAACTTGGTGAGCGCGTAGGTATCCAAATGAACTTCAAAGCACAAGGAATTGATGAAAAAGAATGGAAAGAACATTCTCGTGAATTGGCCTTCCTTGCTTATGAAGATCAATGTTCACCAGCTAACCCACGTCTTCCAATGGTTGACCATATGCAAGAAATCATCGAAGATTCTTACTATGGCTACAAAGAAAGACCAGGACGCCGTAAATAATTGTTTATCAGCCTAGAGGCAGGAATTTCCTGTCTCTTTTCTTGTAGAATTGGAGTATTGAAAATAATTTTTAGCTTTTCTGTTTTCACTTTTCATCTGAAAAGGAAAGTGAGAAATGACTAGGTAGACAAATAAAGACAGCAGTATAGGCTTTCAAAGGAGAAAGAAAAATAAGTGGGGTATAGACAAAAAACAACGCCCGTACTTGCAATTAAACTTAAATAGTTATATAATAGGTTTGTTGAAAGGTGATTTGTAGTGATTCAAGTTACTCTTTTCACAATAAAAATTTCATGATTTTCATAAGGAGGAAATCACTAATGGTAGTTAAAGTTGGTATTAACGGTTTCGGACGTATCGGTCGTCTTGCTTTCCGTCGTATCCAAAACGTAGAAGGTGTTGAAGTTACACGCATCAACGACCTTACAGATCCAGTTATGCTTGCACACTTGTTGAAATACGACACAACTCAAGGTCGTTTCGACGGTACTGTTGAAGTTAAAGAAGGTGGATTCGAAGTTAACGGTAAATTCGTTAAAGTTTCTGCTGAACGTGATCCAGAACAAATCGACTGGGCTACTGACGGTGTAGAAATCGTTCTTGAAGCTACTGGTTTCTTTGCTAAGAAAGAAGCAGCTGAAAAACACCTTAAAGGTGGAGCTAAAAAAGTTGTTATCACTGCTCCTGGTGGAAACGACGTTAAAACAGTTGTATTCAACACTAACCACGACGTTCTTGACGGTACTGAAACAGTTATCTCAGGTGCTTCATGTACTACAAACTGCTTGGCTCCAATGGCTAAAGCTCTTCAAGACAACTTTGGTGTTGTTGAAGGATTGATGACTACTATCCACGCTTACACTGGTGACCAAATGATCCTTGACGGACCACACCGTGGTGGTGACCTTCGCCGTGCTCGCGCTGGTGCTGCAAACATCGTTCCTAACTCAACTGGTGCTGCTAAAGCTATCGGTCTTGTAATCCCAGAATTGAACGGTAAACTTGACGGATCTGCACAACGCGTTCCAACTCCAACTGGATCAGTTACTGAATTGGTAGCAGTTCTTGAAAAGAACGTTACTGTTGATGAAGTGAACGCAGCTATGAAAGCAGCTTCAAACGAATCATACGGTTACACAGAAGATCCAATCGTATCTTCAGATATCGTAGGTATGTCTTACGGTTCATTGTTTGACGCAACTCAAACTAAAGTTCTTGACGTTGACGGTAAACAATTGGTTAAAGTTGTATCATGGTACGACAACGAAATGTCATACACTGCACAACTTGTTCGTACTCTTGAATACTTCGCAAAAATCGCTAAATAATTCATGAGTCGATAAAAAGCAAGGCCTCTTGGCCTTGCTTTTCTTATATTGAAGAATGGATGACACAACAATCATCCATTCTTTTTTAATTCTTTTTCAAATGTATCGGAAAGGGTAGTGAAACTTAACTTTTCTAATGTAAACGGATGGGTAAAGGACAGTCGAAAGGCGTGAAGCATAAGCCGATTTGTTTTTGATTTGCTATTATAGAGAGGATCACCCAGGATAGGGAGGTTGTGATGAGAGAGATGCACGCGAATCTGATGTGTTCGCCCTGTCTTTAGTTTGCAACGAACCAAGGAAGTCTTGTTTGGGAATTGCTTTAATCTGCTTACATGTGTTTCAGCATATTGCCCATTTTTTGTATCAACTATTCGTTTTCTACGGTCATGGCGATCACGCCCAATTTTGTCTCTGAAAACAAGTTCTTTGCTGTTGATATTTCCATCAACAAGTGCCCAATATTCCCTAGAAATCTCTTTTTTCTCCAATAAGCGATTGAGAATAGGCAGGATAAAAGGATTTTTGGCAAAGAGAACCAAACCACTGGTTTCCATGTCCAGACGATGAACGACATAGCAGGTTTGGCCGACATAGGCACTGACATGGTTAAGAAGTGCGATTTCGTTTGGTTGGTTACCATGTGTTTTCATACCCTCAGGTTTGTTGACAATAATCAAGTGTTGATCTTGATAAACTTCTTGAACGAGGTTTGGGTTGCCCCAAGGGATTTCTTTTTCGGGATAATCTTCCTCGTCAAAAGTCAACTGGCAAACATCTCCAGGACTTACCATTTCGTTCCAATGAACTTCTCGCTGATTTATCAAAATATGTTTCTTGATTCTCAAAAAATGACGGATTTTTCTAGGGATGAGGAGTTGTTCCTCAAGTAATTGCTTTACCGTCATTTGAGGTAGAGAGTCTGGTAATGTAAATGTGAATTGCATACAGATATTGTAACAAAAAAAGCCCTATTTGGATAGGAAATAGCTAAATTCTTGTCTTCCTATGATGAAGATGATAAAATAAACGCATGAAATTAGATAAATTATTTGAGAAATTTCTTTCTCTTTTTAAAAAAGAAACAAGTGAACTAGAGGACTCTGATTCTACTAGCTTACGTCGCTCTCGTAGTGATCGAAAAAAATTAGCCCAAGTAGGTCCAATTCGAAAATTCTGGCGTCGCTATCATCTAACAAAGATTGTCCTTATACTAGGTTTGAGTGCAAGCTTGCTAGTTGGAACCTATTTGTTTGCTGTAGCCAAGTCAACCAATGTCAATGATTTGCAAAATGCCTTGAAAACTCGAACTCTCATTTTTGACCGTGAAGAAAAAGAGGCTGGTGCCCTATCTGGTCAAAAAGGAACCTATGTTGAACTGACTGATATCAGTAAAAATTTGCAGAATGCCGTTATTGCGACAGAAGACCGTTCTTTCTATAAAAATGACGGGATTAACTATGGTCGTTTCTTCTTGGCTATTGTAACTGCTGGCCGTTCAGGTGGTGGTTCTACTATTACCCAACAGCTGGCTAAAAATGCCTATCTGTCGCAGGACCAAACTGTCGAGAGAAAAGCGAAAGAATTTTTCCTTGCCTTAGAATTAACAAAAAAATATAGTAAGGATCAGATCTTAACCATGTACCTTAACAATGCTTATTTTGGAAATGGTGTATGGGGTGTAGAAGATGCGAGTAAGAAATACTTTGGAGTTTCTGCATCAGAAGTGAGTCTGGATCAAGCTGCGACTCTGGCAGGAATGCTAAAGGGGCCGGAACTGTATAATCCCTTGAATTCTGTAGAAGATTCTACCAATCGTCGCGATACTGTTTTGCAGAATATGCTTGCAGCGGGTTACATTGATAAAAACCAAGAAACCGAAGCTGCAGAAGTTGATATGACTTCGCAATTGCACGATAAGTATGAAGGAAAAATCTCAGATTACCGCTATCCTTCTTATTTTGATGCGGTTGTTAATGAAGCTGTTTCCAAGTATAATCTAACAGAGGAAGAAATTGTCAATAATGGCTACCGCATTTATACAGAGCTGGACCAAAACTATCAAGCAAATATGCAGGTTGTCTATGAAAATACAGCTCTATTTCCGAGGGCAGAGGATGGAACATTTGCTCAATCAGGAAGTGTAGCTCTCGAACCGAAAACAGGTGGAGTTCGTGGAGTTGTCGGTCAGGTTGCTGGCAATGATAAAACTGGATTCCGGAATTTCAACTATGCAACTCAATCAAAACGTAGCCCTGGTTCTACAATTAAGCCTTTAGTTGTTTATACGCCTGCAGTTGAAGCTGGCTGGGCTTTGAATAAGCAGTTGGATAACCATACCATGCAGTATGACAGCTATAAGGTTGATAACTATGCAGGGATCAAAACGAGTCCAGAAGTTCCTATGTATCAAGCCCTGGCAGAATCGCTTAATCTACCTGCTGTTGCCACTGTTAATGACTTGGGTGTTGACAAGGCTTTTGAGGCCGGAGAAAAATTCGGACTCAACATGGAAAAAGTCGATCGTGTTCTTGGTGTCGCCTTGGGAAGCGGTGTTGAAACCAACCCTCTTCAAATGGCTCAAGCGTATGCTGCTTTTGCAAATGAAGGTTTAATGCCGGAAGCTCATTTTATTAGTAGAATTGAAAATGCTAGTGGGCAGGTTATTGCGAGCCATAAAAATTCACAAAAACGGGTGATTGATAAGTCTGTAGCTGACAAGATGACTAGTATGATGTTGGGGACATTCACCAACGGTACCGGTGTTAGTTCATCGCCTGCAGACTATGTCATGGCAGGAAAAACTGGAACAACTGAAGCTGTTTTCAATCCTGAATACACAAGTGACCAGTGGGTAATTGGTTATACTCCGGATGTAGTGATTAGTCACTGGCTTGGTTTCCCTACCACTGATGAAAGCCACTATCTAGCTGGCTCTACTTCAAACGGTGCAGCCCATGTCTTTAGAAACATTGCAAATACCATTTTACCTTATACGCCAGGAAGTACCTTTACAGTCGAAAATGCTTATAAGCAAAATGGAATTGCACCAGCCAATACAAGAAATCAAGTACAGAGTAATGAAGAAAATCAGGCGGATAATAGCCTGTCTGATATTAGAAGTCGTGCACAAAATCTGGTAGATGAGGCTAGCCGTGCTATCTCAGATGCTAAAATTAAGGAAAAGGCTCAAACGATATGGGATTCGGTAGTCAATCTATTTCGTTAAGATGCTTGTCAAAGCCTAGCTTTCTTGTTATAATAGATAAGATGGAGGCGTTATGGCACTAAAAAAAGCAAGCCTAGCTTGTGCGGTTTGTGGTTCTAGAAACTATTCAATCAAGATTAGTGGAAACCCCAAACCTACACGACTAGAAGTAAATAAATTTTGTAAGCATTGTGGTAAGTACACTACACACAGAGAAACGAGATAGGAGAGAGCGATGCGTTTTATTGGAGATATTTTTAGACTTCTTAAAGACACAACATGGCCAACTCGCAAGGAAAGCTGGAGAGATTTTCGTTCTATTATGGAATACACAGCTTTCTTTGTAGTAATTATTTACATTTTTGACCAGTTGATTGTTTCAGGTTTGATTCGATTTATTAACATTTTTTAGAAGGCTAGTGGAGTTAATTACACTAGAAATCTTCTATTTATGAAAGGAAATATCATGGATAGTTTTGATAAAGGGTGGTTTGTTTTACAAACTTATTCTGGTTATGAAAATAAGGTAAAAGAAAATCTATTACAACGTGCACAAACCTACAATATGTTGGATAATATTCTACGCGTTGAAATTCCAACACAAACAGTGCAAGTTGAAAAAAATGGAAAGAGAAAAGAAGTAGAAGAAAATCGCTTTCCAGGTTATGTTCTTGTAGAAATGGTCATGACAGATGAAGCTTGGTTTGTTGTTCGAAATACACCAAATGTTACAGGATTCGTCGGATCTCACGGAAATAGATCAAAACCAACTCCATTATTGGAACAAGAAATTCGTGATATCTTGGTTTCTATGGGACAAACTGTACAAGAGTTTGATATCGATGTTGAAGTTGGTCAAACTGTACGTATTATTGATGGTGCTTTTGCAGATTATACCGGTAAGATTATAGAGATTGATAACAATAAAGTGAAGATGATTATCTCTATGTTTGGTAATGACACAGTTGCAGAAGTAAACCTAAACCAAATCGCAGAATTATAACCCAGAGAGAGGCTTGCCCTCTCTTTTTTGTGCAGTTGAGGCAGTGTAGAGAACAGAATGGGGGAAATGTGCCAAAAGTGTTTCTGAATCTGTTAGACTGTATCTAGAAAGGGGGACGTTATGTTTAAAGAATTATATGAAGAAGTCCAAGGGATTGTATATAAGTGTAGAAATGAATATTACCTTCATTTATGGGATCTATCGGATTGGGACCAAGAGGGTATGATTTGCTTGCATGAATTGATTAGTAGAGAAGAAGATCTATTAGAAGATATTCCTCGTTTAAGGAAATATTTTAAGACTAAATTCCGGAATCGAATTCTAGACTATATCCGTAAGCAAGAAAGTCAAAAACGAAGATATGATAAAGAACCCTATGAAGAAGTAGGTGAGCTTAGTCATCGTATAAGCGAGGGAGGTCTCTGGCTAGATGATTATTATCTCTTTCATGAGACACTAAGAAATTATAGAAACAAACAAAGTAAAGATAAACAAGAAGAGTTAGAACGCGTCTTAAGAAATGAACGCTTCCGAGGTCGTCAAAGAGTATTAAGAGACTTACGTATTGTATTTAAAGAGTTTGACATCCGTACATACTAGGAAGCCATGCAAAAAATGAAAAAAGATAAAAAAGTAGTTGACAAAGGTGAAAAAGTCTGTATAATAGTAAGAGTTGAAAATAACAACTCAGGTCCGTTGGTCAAGGGGTTAAGACACCGCCTTTTCACGGCGGTAACACGGGTTCGAATCCCGTACGGACTATGGTATGTTGCGGATGGAACACTTGATGAAAAAAGATTAAAAAAGTTTCAAAAAAGTGTTGACAAGCAAAAGCGCCTGTGATATACTAATATAGTTGTCGCTTGAGAGAACTGAGTGACAAAGACCTTTGAAAACTGAACAAGACGAACCAATGTGCAGGGCACTACAACTAAGGTTGTAGTACTGAACAATGAAAAAACAATAAATCTGTCAGTGACAGAAATGAGTGAGAACTCAAACTTTTAATGAGAGTTTGATCCTGGCTCAGGACGAACGCTGGCGGCGTGCCTAATACATGCAAGTAGAACGCTGAAGGAGGAGCTTGCTTCTCTGGATGAGTTGCGAACGGGTGAGTAACGCGTAGGTAACCTGCCTGGTAGCGGGGGATAACTATTGGAAACGATAGCTAATACCGCATAATAGTAGATGTTGCATGACATTTGCTTAAAAGGTGCAATTGCATCACTACCAGATGGACCTGCGTTGTATTAGCTAGTTGGTGGGGTAACGGCTCACCAAGGCGACGATACATAGCCGACCTGAGAGGGTGATCGGCCACACTGGGACTGAGACACGGCCCAGACTCCTACGGGAGGCAGCAGTAGGGAATCTTCGGCAATGGACGGAAGTCTGACCGAGCAACGCCGCGTGAGTGAAGAAGGTTTTCGGATCGTAAAGCTCTGTTGTAAGAGAAGAACGAGTGTGAGAGTGGAAAGTTCACACTGTGACGGTATCTTACCAGAAAGGGACGGCTAACTACGTGCCAGCAGCCGCGGTAATACGTAGGTCCCGAGCGTTGTCCGGATTTATTGGGCGTAAAGCGAGCGCAGGCGGTTAGATAAGTCTGAAGTTAAAGGCTGTGGCTTAACCATAGTACGCTTTGGAAACTGTTTAACTTGAGTGCAAGAGGGGAGAGTGGAATTCCATGTGTAGCGGTGAAATGCGTAGATATATGGAGGAACACCGGTGGCGAAAGCGGCTCTCTGGCTTGTAACTGACGCTGAGGCTCGAAAGCGTGGGGAGCAAACAGGATTAGATACCCTGGTAGTCCACGCCGTAAACGATGAGTGCTAGGTGTTAGACCCTTTCCGGGGTTTAGTGCCGTAGCTAACGCATTAAGCACTCCGCCTGGGGAGTACGACCGCAAGGTTGAAACTCAAAGGAATTGACGGGGGCCCGCACAAGCGGTGGAGCATGTGGTTTAATTCGAAGCAACGCGAAGAACCTTACCAGGTCTTGACATCCCTCTGACCGCTCTAGAGATAGAGCTTTCCTTCGGGACAGAGGTGACAGGTGGTGCATGGTTGTCGTCAGCTCGTGTCGTGAGATGTTGGGTTAAGTCCCGCAACGAGCGCAACCCCTATTGTTAGTTGCCATCATTCAGTTGGGCACTCTAGCGAGACTGCCGGTAATAAACCGGAGGAAGGTGGGGATGACGTCAAATCATCATGCCCCTTATGACCTGGGCTACACACGTGCTACAATGGCTGGTACAACGAGTCGCAAGCCGGTGACGGCAAGCTAATCTCTTAAAGCCAGTCTCAGTTCGGATTGTAGGCTGCAACTCGCCTACATGAAGTCGGAATCGCTAGTAATCGCGGATCAGCACGCCGCGGTGAATACGTTCCCGGGCCTTGTACACACCGCCCGTCACACCACGAGAGTTTGTAACACCCGAAGTCGGTGAGGTAACCGTAAGGAGCCAGCCGCCTAAGGTGGGATAGATGATTGGGGTGAAGTCGTAACAAGGTAGCCGTATCGGAAGGTGCGGCTGGATCACCTCCTTTCTAAGGATAAGGAACTGCGCATTGGTCTTGTTTAGTCTTGAGAGGTCTTGTGGGGCCTTAGCTCAGCTGGGAGAGCGCCTGCTTTGCACGCAGGAGGTCAGCGGTTCGATCCCGCTAGGCTCCATTGGTGAGAGATCACCAAGTAATGCACATTGAAAATTGAATATCTATATCAAATAGTAACAAGAAAATAAACCGAAAACGCTGTAGTATTAATAAGAGTTTATGACTGAAAGGTCAGAAAATAAGGTTAAGTTAATAAGGGCGCACGGTGGATGCCTTGGCACTAGGAGCCGAAGAAGGACGTGACAAACGACGATATGCCTTGGGTAGCTGTAAGTAAGCGATGATCCAGGGATTTCCGAATGGGGGAACCCAACAGGTACTACCTGTTACCCGCATCTGTTAAGGATGTGAGGAGGAAGACGCAGTGAACTGAAACATCTAAGTAGCTGCAGGAAGAGAAAGCAAAAGCGATTGCCTTAGTAGCGGCGAGCGAAACGGCAGGAGGGCAAACCGAAGAGTTTACTCTTCGGGGTTGTAGGACTGCAATGTGGACTCAAAGATTATAGAAGAATGATTTGGGAAGATCAGCCAAAGAGAGTAATAGCCTCGTATTTAAAATAGTCTTTGTACCTAGCAGTATCCTGAGTACGGCGGGACACGTGAAATCCCGTCGGAATCTGGGAGGACCATCTCCCAACCCTAAATACTCCCTAGTGACCGATAGTGAACCAGTACCGTGAGGGAAAGGTGAAAAGCACCCCGGGAGGGGAGTGAAATAGAACCTGAAACCGTGTGCCTACAACAAGTTCGAGCCCGTTAATGGGTGAGAGCGTGCCTTTTGTAGAATGAACCGGCGAGTTACGTTATGATGCGAGGTTAAGTTGAAGAGACGGAGCCGTAGGGAAACCGAGTCTGAATAGGGCGCCTTAGTATCATGACGTAGACCCGAAACCATGTGACCTACCCATGAGCAGGTTGAAGGTGCGGTAAGACGCACTGGAGGACCGAACCAGGGCACGTTGAAAAGTGCTTGGATGACTTGTGGGTAGCGGAGAAATTCCAAACGAACTTGGAGATAGCTGGTTCTCTCCGAAATAGCTTTAGGGCTAGCGTCGACATTAGAGATTCTTGGAGGTAGAGCACTGTTTGGGTGAGGGGTCCATCCCGGATTACCAATCTCAGATAAACTCCGAATGCCAATGAATTATGGTCGGCAGTCAGACTGCGAGTGCTAAGATCCGTAGTCGAAAGGGAAACAGCCCAGACCACCAGCTAAGGTCCCAAAATAATTGTTAAGTGGAAAAGGATGTGGGGTTGCACAGACAACTAGGATGTTAGCTTAGAAGCAGCTATTCATTCAAAGAGTGCGTAATAGCTCACTAGTCGAGTGACCCTGCGCCGAAAATGTACCGGGGCTAAAACAATTTACCGAAGCTGTGGATACCTTTATAGGTATGGTAGGAGAGCGTTCTATGTGTGATGAAGGTGTACCGTGAGGAGCGCTGGAACGCATAGAAGTGAGAATGCCGGTATGAGTAGCGAAAGACAGGTGAGAATCCTGTCCACCGTAAGACTAAGGTTTCCAGGGGAAGGCTCGTCCGCCCTGGGTTAGTCGGGACCTAAGGAGAGACCGAAAGGTGTATCCGATGGACAACAGGTTGATATTCCTGTACTAGAGTATGTAGTGATGGAGGGACGCAGTAGGCTAACTAAAGCAGACGATTGGAAGAGTCTGTCTAAGCAGTGAGGTGTGATATGAGTCAAATGCTTATATCTTTAACATTGAGCTGTGATGGGGAGCGAAGTTTAGTAGCGAAGTTAGTGACGTCACACTGCCAAGAAAAGCTTCTAGCGTTTAAACATACTCTACCCGTACCGCAAACCGACACAGGTAGTCGAGGCGAGTAGCCTCAGGTGAGCGAGAGAACTCTCGTTAAGGAACTCGGCAAAATGACCCCGTAACTTCGGGAGAAGGGGTGCTGACTTTACGTCAGCCGCAGTGAATAGGCCCAAGCAACTGTTTATCAAAAACACAGCTCTCTGCTAAATCGTAAGATGATGTATAGGGGGTGACGCCTGCCCGGTGCTGGAAGGTTAAGAGGAGTGCTTAGCGTAAGCGAAGGTATGAATTGAAGCCCCAGTAAACGGCGGCCGTAACTATAACGGTCCTAAGGTAGCGAAATTCCTTGTCGGGTAAGTTCCGACCCGCACGAAAGGCGTAATGATTTGGGCACTGTCTCAACGAGAGACTCGGTGAAATTTTAGTACCTGTGAAGATGCAGGTTACCCGCGACAGGACGGAAAGACCCCATGGAGCTTTACTGCAGTTTGATATTGAGTGTCTGTACCACATGTACAGGATAGGTAGGAGTCTATGAGATCGGGACGCCAGTTTCGAAGGAGACGTTGTTGGGATACTACCCTTGTGTTATGGCCACTCTAACCCGGATAGGTGATCCCTATCGGAGACAGTGTCTGACGGGCAGTTTGACTGGGGCGGTCGCCTCCTAAAAGGTAACGGAGGCGCCCAAAGGTTCCCTCAGAATGGTTGGAAATCATTCGCAGAGTGTAAAGGTATAAGGGAGCTTGACTGCGAGAGCTACAACTCGAGCAGGGACGAAAGTCGGGCTTAGTGATCCGGTGGTTCCGTATGGAAGGGCCATCGCTCAACGGATAAAAGCTACCCTGGGGATAACAGGCTTATCTCCCCCAAGAGTTCACATCGACGGGGAGGTTTGGCACCTCGATGTCGGCTCGTCGCATCCTGGGGCTGTAGTCGGTCCCAAGGGTTGGGCTGTTCGCCCATTAAAGCGGCACGCGAGCTGGGTTCAGAACGTCGTGAGACAGTTCGGTCCCTATCCGTCGCGGGCGTAGGAAATTTGAGAGGATCTGCTCCTAGTACGAGAGGACCAGAGTGGACTTACCGCTGGTGTACCAGTTGTCTTGCCAAAGGCATCGCTGGGTAGCTATGTAGGGAAGGGATAAACGCTGAAAGCATCTAAGTGTGAAACCCACCTCAAGATGAGATTTCCCATGATTTTATATCAGTAAGAGCCCTGAGAGATGATCAGGTAGATAGGTTAGAAGTGGAAGTGTGGCGACACATGTAGCGGACTAATACTAATAGCTCGAGGACTTATCCAAAGTAACTGAGAATATGAAAGCGAACGGTTTTCTTGGTTTGAATAGATATTCAATTTTGAGTAGGTATTACTCAGAGTTAAGTGACGATAGCCTAGGAGATACACCTGTACCCATGCCGAACACAGAAGTTAAGCCCTAGAACGCCGGAAGTAGTTGGGGGTTGTCCCCTGTGAGATATGGAAGTCGCTTAGCTCTAGGGAGTTTAGCTCAGCTGGGAGAGCATCTGCCTTACAAGCAGAGGGTCAGCGGTTCGATCCCGTTAACTCCCATAGGTCCCGTAGTGTAGCGGTTATCACGTCGCCCTGTCACGGCGAAGATCGCGGGTTCGATTCCCGTCGGGACCGTTAGAATAACGTAAGTTATTTTAGACTCGTTAGCTCAGTTGGTAGAGCAATTGACTTTTAATCAATGGGTCACTGGTTCGAGCCCAGTACGGGTCATATATGCGGGTTTGGCGGAATTGGCAGACGCACCAGATTTAGGATCTGGCGCTTAACGGCGTGGGGGTTCAAGTCCCTTAACCCGCATTAAGATATAATAAATGAGCCGGCTTAGCTCAGTTGGTAGAGCATCTGATTTGTAATCAGAGGGTCGCGTGTTCAAGTCATGTAGCCGGCATTTTTAGATAGAAGAAAACAGTGCGAACGTAGTTCAGTGGTAGAACACCACCTTGCCAAGGTGGGGGTCGCGGGTTCGAATCCCGTCGTTCGCTTAGAGAGGCCGGGGTGGCGGAACTGGCAGACGCACAGGACTTAAAATCCTGCGATTGGTAACGATCGTACCGGTTCGATTCCGGTCCTCGGCATAAACTAATGAGCACCCTTAGCTCAACTGGATAGAGTACCTGACTACGAATCAGGCGGTTAGAGGTTCGACTCCTCTAGGGTGCATTTTTCTATTTAACTCGGGAAGTAGCTCAGCTTGGTAGAGTACTTGGTTTGGGACCAAGGTGTCGCAGGTTCGAATCCTGTCTTCCCGATTCATTACAGAGATACGTAAGCGTATCTTTTTTTGTTTAACTAGATATTATATACATTAAGAGAGAATCAGTTTGCTTC
The DNA here is from genome assembly GCF_003390135.1 of Streptococcus sp. NM. Classification (GTDB taxonomy): domain Bacteria; phylum Bacillota; class Bacilli; order Lactobacillales; family Streptococcaceae; genus Streptococcus. The sequence goes on along the minus strand of NZ_QUOS01000003.1, from coordinate 166,367 downwards.
TCTCTTTTTTAATTGGTTCTTTGTCAACTGTAGTGGGTTGATGAAAAGCTAAGCTCGAGAAAGGACAAATTTCGTCCTTTCTTTTTGATATTCAGAGCGATAAAAATCCGTTTTTTGAAGTTTCCAAAGTTCCGAAAACCAAAGGCATTGCGCTTGATAAGTTTGATGAGATTATTCGTTGCTTCCATTTTTGCGTTGGAAAAGGGGAGTTGAAGGGCGTTGACAATTTTCTTTTTGTCCTTGAGAAAGGTTTTAAAGACAGTCTGAAAAAGAGGATGAACCTGCTTTAGATTGTCCTCAATGAGTCCGAAAAATTTATTCGGTTCCTTATTCTGAAAGTGAAAAAGCAAGAGTCATAGAGATGATAGTGGTGTTTCAAGTCTTCTGAATAGCTCAAAAGCTTGTCTAGAATTTCTTTATTAGTCAAGTGCATACGAAAAGTAGGGAGATTAAAACGTTTATCACTCAATTTACGACTATCCTGCTGGATGAGCTTCTAGTATCGCTTGATAGCCTTGTATTCATGAGATTTTCGATGAAACTGATTCATGATTTGGACACGCACACAACTCATAGCACGGCTCATGTGTTGGACAATATGGAAACGATCCAACACGATTTTAGCGTTTGGGAGTGAAACAGTCTGGGAGACTGTTTCAGCCTGAGCCTAGAAATTCGAAAGCGAAGCTGCTTAGCCAAGTCATAGTAAGGGCTAAACATATCCTTCGTAATGATTCTCACTCGACAGCGAACAGCTCTATGGTAGCGAAGAAAGTTATTTCGGATGACAGTTTGTGTTCTACCCTCAAGAACAGCTATGATACTGAGATTAAAAAATCTTGCGCAATGAAACTCATCTTCAACTACCGATTGAAACAGTCACTCACCTGACTTTTTTAACATCCAAGGGCATAATTTCAGGCAAATGGCTAAAGTTACACTCAAAGTGAAAGTCATTGAGCTTGCGAATGACAGTTGAAGTTGAAATGGCTAGCTGATGTGAAATATCGGTCATAGAAGTCTTTTCAATCAGCTTTTGAGTAATCTTTTGGTTGATGATACGAGGGATTTGGTGATTCCTCTTGACGATAGAAGTCTCAGCCACCATCGTTTTTGAACAGTGATAGCACTTGAATCGACGCTTGCTAAGCAGAATTCTAGTAGACATACCAGTCGTTTCAAGGTAAGGAATCTTAGACAGTTTTTGAAAGTCATATTTCTTCATTTGACTTCCCACAATGAGGACAAGATGGGACATCGTATTCCAGTTTAGAGATGATTTACTTGTGGGTATTCCTATTGATAACAGCTAAATTCCCAAACTAAGTTCCACCGCTAGTAAAAGTGGAAGTTCCTTTGAGAAGTTACCCTTATTGATAGCATCCATAATTTGGATATTAGGATCTTTAATATCGAGTAGTTTTGTGATAAAGTGTAGTTGTTCCATATGATTCTTTCTAATGAGTTGTTTGGTAACTTTTCATTATAGATCTTATGGGGACTTTTCTATTGCCACTTTTTTCTTTTTTCCTTTCGTGTTACAATAAAGGTATGAATCAGTATCAGAAAAAGATTGTTAAAGGAACAATTTATTCGCTCCTATCCGGCTTAATCTGGGGAATCTGTGGAATTTTAGGAGAATATTTCTTTACTTATTATCAAGTGTCCTCTGGCTGGATTACCTCTATGCGTTTGACACTGGCAGGGAGTCTTGTGCTCATTTGGTCTGCAGTGCAATTAAAATCGCAAGTGCTAGATATTTGGCGAGATAAGAAAAATTATCTGCCCTTTTTAGCCTATTCTATTTTGGGGATTTTTTCAGTTCAGTTTTTTTTCTATCTCTGTGTAGAATACTCAAATGCAGCGACAGCAACTATTTTACAGTTTATTAGCCCTGTCTTTATCCTCTTTTACAATCGCTTAGTTTATCAAAAACGAGCGTCAAAAAGCGCTATTTTTTATGTTTTGGTTGCCATGTTGGGTGTTTGCCTGATGGCGACAAAGGGAGATCTCTCTCAATTATCCATGACACCGCTAGCACTTGTGTCGGGTTTGCTGAGTGCCATGGGGGTCATGTTTAATGTTATCTTGCCTCAACCTTTTGCAAAGCGCTATGGTTTTGTACCCACGGTTGGGTGGGGTATGATTTTAGCAGGTTTATTTAGCAATGTTCTCTCACCAGTTTATCAGCTTTCCTTTACTCTTGATATTTGGAGTATCTTGATTTGTCTCATTATCGCTTTCTTTGGGACGGCTTTTGCCTTTTTTATTTCCATGAAGGCAGTGTCCTTGGTTTCTCCTTTGGTGGTTTCTGTCATTAGTGCCAGTGAACCTCTCTCCTCTGCTCTCTTGAGTGTTTTGTTTTTAGGATTGGTGGTGGATTGGTCCCTTCTTCTAGCTATGGCCCTGATTATTTTACCCATGATTTTCCTATCGATAGAAGAAGCGAAAGAAAGTAAATAAAAAGCCTTTTCTTAATTCTAAAAGTGTGCTATACTAGAATAGTCAATAAAACACGGGGAGATAGTTGTGAAGAGTGTTTTTAGGTTGTATCGGTAGGGGCTTGCTTTTACCGACAGCACGTTTTATCTCACATCCCTAAAAATCATACCTAAAAACAAACAAAAAGGCTTCAAATTTGAAGCCTTTTTTGGTAGAATAGGTATCATTAAAATGAACTAGGAGGCGCCTATGACTGCTACAAAAATGAACGCACAAGAAATTATCCAATTTATCGCCAATGCTGAGAAGAAAACCAGTGTAAAAGTAACCTTTGAGGGAGAACTTGCAACTGCTGTACCTAGCTCTGTTGTCAAACTAGGGAATGTCCTATTTGGAGACTGGAAGGATGTAGCTCCTCTTCTCGATGGCTTGGTAGAAAATCAAGACTATGTTGTTGAGCAAGACGCTCGTAATTCTGCAGTTCCTTTGCTAGATAAACGTGCTATCAACGCTCGTATTGAGCCGGGTGCGATTATCCGTGATCAGGTTGAAATTGGTGACAATGCTGTTATCATGATGGGAGCAGTTATCAATATCGGTGCTGAAATTGGTGCAGGAACCATGATTGACATGGGTGCTATCCTTGGTGGCCGTGCTATCGTGGGGAAAAACAGTCACGTTGGTGCAGGTGCAGTTTTGGCAGGTGTGATTGAGCCAGCTAGTGCTGAACCAGTCCGTGTCGGAGACAATGTTCTCATCGGGGCCAATGCAGTGGTTATCGAAGGAGTTCAAATCGGTAGTGGTTCAGTTGTCGCGGCAGGAGCTATCGTTACCCAAGATGTCCCAGAAAACGTGGTGGTAGCAGGTGTTCCAGCTCGTATCATCAAAGAGATTGATGCCCAAACTCAACAAAAAACAGCGCTAGAAGATGCGCTTCGTACCTTGTAATTGTAAATGAAAAATAGAGGCGGAACTCTTTTCTAGCCTCTTTCTGCTATATAGGAGGACAGATAGATGTTAGATTTGATTCAGACTAGACGAGATTTGCACCAGATTCCAGAGATTGGCTTGGAGGAGTTCAAGACTCATGCTTATTTGATGGATGTGATTGAGAAATTGACTGCGGGCAAGGACTTTGTTCAAGTTCGTACTTGGCAGACAGGTATTTTGGTCTACTTACAGGGAAGTCAGCCAGAGCGTACCATTGGTTGGCGGACAGATATTGATGGTCTACCTATTGTTGAACAAACAGGCCTTCCTTTTGCTTCTCAGCACCAAGGTCGTATGCACGCTTGTGGACATGATTTCCACATGACCATTGCCTTGGGTTGTCTTGAGCGTGCACTGGAGGAGCAACCAAAGAACAATCTGCTTTTCCTATTTCAACCTGCTGAAGAGAATGAAGCAGGTGGGATGCTCATGTATGAGGATGGTGCTTTTGGAGACTGGTTGCCAGACCAATTTTATGGTCTCCATGTCCGTCCAGATTTGAAGGTTGGTCAGATCGCGACCAATACCCATACACTCTTTGCAGGGACCTGTGAGGTGAAGATTCGTTTCAAAGGAAAAGGAGGACATGCAGCCTTTCCACATGAAGCCAATGACGCCTTGGTAGCGGCTAGTTACTTTGTAACCCAAGTGCAGTCAGTGGTCAGCCGAAATGTCAACCCAATCGAGGGAGCGGTGGTGACCTTTGGAGTTTTCCAAGCTGGAACAACCAACAATGTCATCACAGACACAGCCTTTTTACATGGAACTATTCGGGCCTTGACTCAAGATATGAGTCTCTTGGTTCAAAAGAGGGTCAAAACAGTTGCAGAAGGAGTTGCAGCTGCCTTTGATATGGAAGTCGAAGTTGAACTCAAGCAAGGTGGTTACCTGCCTGTTGAGAACAATCCAGCCTTGGCGCGTGAACTGATGGATTTCTTTGAAGAAAAAGACGGAATTGAGTTAATTGATATTGAACCTGCTATGACAGGTGAAGACTTTGGTTATCTCCTTTCGAAGGTAGACGGTGTTATGTTTTGGTTGGGTATCGATAGTCTCTACGCTCTTCATCACCCTCAGATGAGCCCTAAGGAAGAAGCATTAGCTATTGGGGTGGATGCGGTTTCTAGTTTCCTGAAAAAGAAGGCAACAGAGTAGAGGAATTATCTATGAAAGCAGAACTACGCAAGAAAATTTTGCAAGAAATGAAGGCTATCCCTCGAGAGCAAAAACAGTTTATAGACCAAGCTTTAACAGAACGACTTTTACACCATCCCTTTTACCAAGAAGCCAGGGTCATCGCAAGCTACCTCTCTTTTCCTCATGAATTTCAAACGCAGGAACTGATTGAGCAGGCGCTGAAGGACGGCAAGAAGGTTCTGATCCCCAAAACTTATCCCAAGGGGCGCATGGACTTTGTGGTCTATGATCCGCAACAGTTGGTAAAAACTTCCTTTGGCTTACTGGAACCACAGGGAGATTTGGAAGTGGTGGATGCCTCTCAGATTGATTTGATTCATGTTCCTGGTCTGGCTTTTACGACGGAAGGATATCGGATTGGATACGGTGGAGGCTATTATGACCGCTATCTGGAACATTTTTCTGGTCATACTTTGAGTACGGTTTATCCTTATCAAATTCAGGATTTTATCCCTGAAAAGCATGATATTCCTGTTCAGGAGGTTTTAATTGATGAAGGAAATCTTTGATAGACGTTACCCTGTAACGAGTTGCTTCCTCTTAGTGACGGCCTTGGTGTTTCTACTAATGTTGGTGACTACAGGTGGAAACTTTGACAGGGCGGATACCTTATTTCGATTTGGAGCCATGTATGGGCCTGCTATTCGGCTCTTTCCCGAGCAGATTTGGCGTCTCTTTTCTGCCATTTTTGTTCATATTGGGTGGGAGCATTTCATTGTTAATATGCTTTCGCTCTATTATCTTGGTAGGCAAGTAGAGGAAATTTTCGGATCCAAGAAGTTTTTCTTTCTCTATCTTTTATCAGGAATGATGGGCAATCTCTTTGTTTTTGTATTTAGTCCCAAATCCTTAGCAGCAGGAGCCTCTACCTCTCTTTATGGGCTATTTGCCGCGATTATTGTTCTTCGCTATGCTACTCGGAACTCCTATATCCAGCAGCTAGGCCAATCTTATCTGACACTTTTTGTGGTTAACATTATTGGAAGTGTTCTGATTCCAGGAATCAGCCTAGCAGGCCATATCGGTGGTGCAGTCGGCGGAGCATTTCTAGCAATTATCTTTCCAGTTCGAGGAGAAAGAAGGATGTATGGTACCAGCCAGAGGTTAGGAGCGGTAGTGTTATTCGTAGGACTCGCAGTTTTGCTTTTCTACAAGGGAATGGGGTTGTGACGACTAATATGTAAACTTGAATAAGAAAAAAAGCTACTTGAAAAATGAGTAGCTTTTAATGATTTTGGAACTATTCGAACCAACACAGCTCTAAAAATAAGTCTTTGTGTGTAGATGATTTGAGAAAGTGAGCGCCCATTCTATCGCGAAGAAGTCATTTGTAAATAAGTTTTTTTGCAGAAAATTGAGAATGGTGTGCTTTTTTATTTCTTTTGTATCGTAAGTTTCTAGAATATAGTGTTGTATCAGTCTTATTATATATTTTAAAAATAGAAAATGTTATAATATTAGAAATTGATTGAAGAATTATTAGAATAAAAGAGGTATAAAGTTGGAAAATTGTGTTTACATTATTTCAGGCCCCCCAGGCGTTGGGAAAAGTACTGTTAGTAAAGAGTTAGCTTATTCTTTTGATAAAAGTGCAGTTATAGAGGGGGATTTGATTTACTTAATGATTAAAGGTGGTATAGTGGCTCCCTGGGAAGATGAGGGCTATTACATGGATTTGTTTTGGGACAATATCATCAGCTTGACCAATAATTTTATAACTCGAGGCATCTCTGTCGTAATAGAGTATGTCATTTTTGAATACCAACTGAAGAAAATTGCTTCTTTCTTAAAAGAAAAACAAATTGGTCTAAAATATTGTGTCTTAATGGCCGAAGAAAAAACCTTGAAAGATAGGGATGATTCTCGAAAAGAAATTGAAAGAGTGGGCAACTTATCAATACAAGCAAGAAGTGAGTTTCTAGCTAAAAATAAGGAGAAGGAAAAACATTTTCTGTATACAGATGATTTAGACGTCCCCAAAATAGCAAATATCATTAAAACTTCAAATCGATTTTTGATTGAAAATCTGTAATCCATCATTAAGGACCGAAGTTGAGTTGGTAGATTTAGAGACATATCTCATAAATCTTTAAATTGTATGTAAATTTGTAAAATAATTAAGTCTCCAGAGTCAACTTGCTGGAGACTTAATTTATTAACTGGAAACTAATTCTATTCCCCCTCAGCTAATTCTTTTCCCAATTGGATGAGGTAATCTTTCAAGTCATCTTTGACTTGTGGGTGCTTGAGGGCATAGTCAATAGATGTTTTCATAAAGCCAAACTTATCGCCAACGTCGTAACGAGCTCCTGTAAATTCGCGGGCGAAAACACGTTGAGTTTTATTAAGTGTATCAATAGCGTCGGTAAGTTGGATTTCATTTCCAGCACCGGGAGCTTGATTTTCGAGGATCTCAAAAATTTCTGGTGTGAGCAGATAGCGTCCGATGATTGCCAAATCACTTGGGGCATCTTCTGGAGCTGGTTTTTCAACGAAAGTTTCGACACTGTAGAGACCATTAATCCCTTCACCCTGAGGAGCGATAACTCCATATGCTGAAACGTCTTCATGAGGGACAGGCATAACAGCAATTGTTGATGCATGAGTCGACTCGTAATCATTCATCAATTGTTTTGTCAAAGGTACAGCGTTGTCATCTGTGATATCCATTAGGTCGTCACCCAGCATGACAACGAAGGGCTCATTCCCTACAAAAGCTTTTGCTTGTAAGACAGCATCGCCAAGACCACGAGGATGGCTTTGACGGATAAAGTGAAGGCGAATGCCAGTTGTTTCGTCTACCAATTTTAGCAAGTCATGTTTGCCTTTTTCTTTGAGGTTGTACTCAAGCTCAAAGTTTGAGTCAAAGTGGTCTTCAATAGAACGTTTTGATTTACCAGTGACAACTAGAATATCTTCAATACCTGATTTAAGAGCTTCTTCGACGATAAATTGGATAGTTGGTTTGTCCACAATTGGCAACATTTCTTTAGCAAGTGCTTTGGTTGCTGGTAAAAATCGAGTCCCGAGTCCAGCGGCAGGGATGACTGCCTTTCTAACTTTTGATGTCATAAGAATCCTTTCTTTAGAGGGTTAAGACCACTCATTTTCTGCTTTAAATTCATTGTTCATGATGTCATAAATGGCATCTTTGATATTGGTTCCGTGGTAGATAACTTGATAAATGGCTTGTGTAATGGGCATATAGACTCCAAGTTCTTGCGCTAGTTCGTAGGCTGCTCGAGTCGTTGAGATTCCTTCAATCACCATGCCCATATTGGCTTCGATATTAGCTAGAGATTCTCCACGACCAAGAGCATCTCCGGCTCTCCAGTTACGAGAGTGGATGGAGGTTCCCGTTACGATCAAGTCTCCTACACCAGACAAGCCACTATAGGTCAATGGATTGGCACCGAGTGCTACTCCTAGACGGGTAATTTCTGCCAAACCTCGAGCGATGATGGCTGCCTTAGCATTGTCACCAAATCCCAGACCATGTAAAGCACCGGCACCGACAGCAATAATATTTTTAAGAGCACCAGCAGTTTCAACTCCGATAACATCCGTATTGGTATAAAGTCGGAAGTAGTGATTACTAAAGAGTTCTTGAACGTATTGAGCTGTTTGTAAATCTTTAGAAGCAGCAGTGATTAAAGTCAGGTCACGTACAATGGTTTCTTCCGCATGACTAGGTCCTGAAACAACGACAATATCACTGCGGAGATGTTCAGGAATTTCTTCTTCAAGGATAGTTGATAATCGTTTATGGCTATCAGGTTCTAATCCCTTTGATGCGTGCATGATGATAGCCTTATGGTCCAAGGTTTTTGCAACTTGTTGGGCAACAAGTCGTGTCACTTTTGTTGGGACAACAAACAAAAGCGCATCTACATCTTTCAGTGCCTCTGCTAAGTCGGTGTAGGCAATGATATTTTCATCTAGAACGACATCTTTAAAGTAGTGTTTGTTAGTATGATTGGTATTAATTTCATTGATTTGTTCGGGAAGATTTCCCCAAATACGTACCTCGTGTCCATTGTCATTTAAGACTTGTGAAAGGGCAGTTCCCCAAGAACCAGGCCCCAAGACGGCGATGGTTTGTTTTTCCATATTCCCCTCCTTTATAACCTTCTTTTTACTATTTTACCATAAAAACCTTTATCATGCATTACTGTAGATGAAAGCGCACTAATTTGTATCAAGGAGACTTCTTTGACAAGTTCCCACTTTTTTGCTAGAATAACATCACACAAACAGAATGAGAAGGAGCTGACGCATTGTCGCTCCCTTTTGTCTATTTTTTAAGGAGAAAGTATGCTGATTCAGAAAATAAAAACCTACAAGTGGCAGGCCTTGGCTTCGCTCCTGATGACAGGCTTGATGGTTGCTAGTTCACTTTTGCAACCGCGTTATCTGCAGGAAGTGTTAGACGCCCTCCTTGCTGGGAAATATGAAGCCATTTATAGTATAGGGGCTTGGTTGATTGGTGTGGCCTTGGTCGGTCTAGTTGCTGGTGGTCTTAATGTTGTCCTAGCAGCCTACATTGCCCAAGGAGTTTCATCCGATCTTCGAGAGGATGCCTTCCGTAAAATCCAAACCTTTTCTTATGCTAATATTGAACAGTTTAATGCGGGAAATCTAGTCGTTCGCATGACAAATGATATCAACCAGATTCAGAACGTGGTCATGATGACCTTCCAAATTCTTTTCAGACTTCCCCTCTTGTTCATCGGTTCGTTTATCTTGGCGGTTCAAACCCTACCTTCTCTGTGGTGGGTGATTGTTCTCATGGTGATCTTAATTTTTGGTTTGACTGCTGTCATGATGGGTATGATGGGGCCTCGTTTTGCCAAGTTTCAAACCCTTCTTGAACGCATCAATGCCATTGCCAAAGAAAATCTGCGTGGGGTTCGTGTGGTCAAGTCCTTTGTCCAAGAAAAAGAGCAGTTTGCTAAGTTTACAGAGGTCTCAGACGAGCTTCTCGGTCAAAATCTTTACATTGGTTACGCCTTTTCAGTAGTGGAACCTGTCATGATGTTGGTCGGTTATGGAGCGGTTTTCCTCTCTATTTGGCTAGTTGTAGGGATGGTTCAGTCGGAACCGTCAGTTGTTGGCTCCATTGCTTCCTTTGTCAATTACCTAAGCCAAATTATCTTTACCATTGTCATGGTTGGATTTTTGGGAAATTCTGTCAGTCGTGCCATGATTTCTATGCGTCGTATTCGAGAAATTCTTGACGCAGAGTCAGCTATGACTTTCAAGGATGTACCAGATGAAGAGTTGGTCGGAAGTCTTAGCTTTGAAAATGTAACTTTTACTTATCCAATGGATAAGGAACCGATGCTGAAAGATGTGACCTTTACTATCGAACCTGGTCAGATGGTTGGTGTCGTTGGAGCGACTGGTGCAGGAAAATCAACCTTGGCTCAATTGATTCCACGTCTCTTTGACCCACAGGAAGGGGCTATCAAAATCGGAGGTAAGGATATTCGAGAAGTGAGTGAAGGGACCCTGCGTAAAACAGTTTCTATCGTTCTCCAACGTACCATTCTCTTTAGTGGAACGATTGCAGATAACTTGAGACAGGGTAAGGGAGATGCCACTCTATTTGAAATGGAGCGTGCAGCCAATATTGCCCAAGCTAGTGAATTCATTCATCGTATGGAGAAAACCTTTGAAAGTCCAGTTGAGGAACGAGGAACCAATTTCTCAGGTGGGCAAAAGCAAAGGATGTCGATTGCGCGTGGGATTGTCAGCAATCCGCGTATTCTGATTTTTGACGATTCGACCTCAGCCTTGGATGCTAAGTCAGAGCGCCTGGTGCAAGAAGCCTTGAATAAGGAATTAAAGGGAACGACAACCATTATCATCGCTCAAAAGATTAGCTCGGTTGTTCATGCAGATAAAATCTTGGTTCTAGATCAAGGACGATTGATTGGTCAAGGTACGCATGCAGACTTGGTTGCCAACAATGCTGTTTACCGTGAAATCTACGAAACACAGAAAGGAAAGGAGGAGTAAAATGAAGACAGTTCAATTTTTTTGGAATTATTTTAAAGTCTATAAGCTATCATTTGTAGTTGTTATCCTGATGATTGTTTTAGCAACTCTTGCCCAAGCCCTCTTTCCAGTCTTTTCTGGACAAGCAGTGACAGAGCTAGCTAATTTAGTTCAAGCTTATCAAGATGGCAATCCAGAACTTGTTTGGCAAAGCCTATCAGGAATCATGGTCAATCTTGGTCTGCTGGTTTTGGTTCTATTTATCTCTAGTGTGATATACATGTGTCTCATGACGCGCGTGATTGCAGAGTCGACAAACGAGATGCGCAAAGGCCTCTTCGGTAAGCTTTCTCGCTTGACGGTTTCTTTCTTTGACCGCCGACAAGATGGCGATATCCTGTCTCGTTTTACCAGTGATTTGGATAATATCCTCCAAGCCTTTAACGAAAGTTTGATTCAGGTCATGAGCAATATTGTTTTATATATTGGTCTGATTCTCGTCATGTTTTCGAGAAATGTGACGCTGGCCCTCATCACCATAGCAAGCACACCAGTGGCCTTCCTTATGCTGATTTTTATTGTAAAAATGGCACGCAAATACACCAACCTCCAGCAAAAAGAGGTAGGGAAACTCAACGCCTATATGGACGAGAGTATTTCAGGCCAAAAAGCCGTGATTGTGCAAGGAATTCAAGAGGATATGATGGCAGGGTTTCTTGAACAAAATGAGCGCGTGCGCAGGGCAACCTTTAAAGGAAGAATGTTCTCAGGAATTCTTTTCCCTGTCATGAATGGGATGAGTCTGGTCAACACAGCCATCGTTATCTTTGCTGGTTCGGCCGTTCTATTAAACGATAAGACTATTGAAACAAGTACAGCCCTAGGTTTGATTGTTATGTTTGCACAATTTTCACAGCAGTACTACCAGCCTATTATTCAAGTTGCGGCTAGTTGGGGAAGCCTTCAGTTAGCCTTTGCAGGTGCTGAACGAATTCAGGAAATGTTTGATGCAGAGGAAGAAATTCGACCTGAAAAGGCGCCGACCTTTACTAAGTTGCAAGAAGGTGTTGAAATCAGTCATATTGATTTTTCATACTTACCTGATAAACCTATTTTGAAAGATGTCAGCATTTCTGCCCCTAAAGGCCAGATGACAGCGGTTGTTGGGCCGACAGGTTCAGGAAAAACCACTATTATGAACCTCATCAATCGCTTTTATGATGTTGATGCTGGTGGTATTTATTTTGATGGCAAAGACATTCGTGACTATGACTTGGATAGTCTCAGAAGCAAGGTGGGGATTGTCTTGCAAGATTCGGTCTTGTTTAGCGGAACGATTCGAGACAATATCCGTTTCGGTGTACCAGATGCTAGTCAAGAAATGGTTGAGGCAGCAGCCAAAGCAACCCACATTCACGACTATATCGAAAGCTTGCCTGATAAGTACGATACCCTTATCGATGATGATCAAAGCATTTTCTCGACAGGACAAAAGCAATTGATTTCTATCGCTCGAACCCTGATGACAGATCCAGAAGTTCTCATTCTCGATGAAGCAACTTCAAACGTAGATACGGTGACAGAAAGCAAGATTCAGCATGCCATGGAGGCAGTTGTAGCAGGTAGAACCAGTTTTGTCATTGCCCATCGCTTGAAAACTATTCTCAATGCTGATCAGATTATTGTCCTCAAAGATGGAGAAGTCATTGAACGTGGTAACCACCATGAACTTTTGAAACTGGGTGGATTCTATTCAGAACTTTATCACAATCAATTTGTCTTTGAATAAGAAAGAAGTTGTCCTATGTGGGCAGCTTTTTCTTATCCATAAAAAATATTTATCACAGTCTTAAAAAAAACATATTAGACGAAAGTCATTTTGAGTGATATGATAGGACTATCGTTAACATTCGAAAGGAGAGGCATCATGGCTAGAACGATTGTAGGAGTTGCTGCAAATCTATGTCCTGTAGACGCAGAAGGTAAAAACATTCATTCATCTGTATCTTGTAGATTCGCAGAGAGCATTCGTCAAGTCGGTGGTCTCCCTTTAGTCATTCCTGTTGGTGATGAGTCAGTTGTACGCGATTATGTGGAAATGATTGACAAACTCATTTTGACAGGCGGGCAAAATGTCCATCCTCAGTTTTATGGAGAGAAAAAGACCATCGAGAGTGATGATTACAACCTAGTGCGCGATGAGTTTGAATTGGCACTCTTGAAGGAAGCGCTCCGTCAGAATAAACCAATTATGGCAATCTGTCGCGGTGTCCAACTTGTCAATGTTGCCTTTGGGGGAACTCTCAATCAAGAAATCGAAGGTCACTGGCAAGGATTACCTTTCGGAACATCTCACTCTATTGAGACAGTAGAAGGAAGCGTGGTGGCTAAGCTATTTGGAAAAGAAAGTCAAGTCAACTCCGTCCATCGTCAAAGCATTAAAGATTTGGCACCTAATTTTCGTGTAACTGCTATTGATCCAAGAGACCAGACCATCGAAGCGATTGAGTCTATCGATGAGCACCGCATTATCGGTTTGCAGTGGCATCCAGAGTTTCTGGTCAATGAAGAAGATGGCAATTTAGAATTATTTGAGTATTTATTGAATGAACTGTAACGACTGGAACATCTAGTCGTTCTTTCTTTTATTTTTTCAAAATTTTTGGAATGTGGGATTTTTACGCAAACGTTTGAATTCTGATAAAAATTGGAGAAATTCGACAAAAAACTTGAAAAAAACGAAGGTAAGCGTTATGATAGAAAAGAAGAAATATTGGAGGAATAACATGTCACATATTAAATTTGATTATTCAAAAGTTTTAGACAAATTTGTTGCACCACATGAAGTGGAATACATGCAATCACAAGTAACAGCAGCAGATGAATTGATCCGTAAAGGAACTGGTGCTGGTAGCGACTTTTTGGGATGGTTGGACCTTCCTGAAAACTACGACCGCGAAGAATTTGACCGCATCTTGAAAGCTGCTGAGCAAATCAAATCAGACAGCGATGTTTTGGTTGTAATCGGTATCGGTGGATCTTACCTTGGTGCCAAAGCAGCAATCGACTTCTTGAACCACCACTTTGCAAACTTGCAAACAAAAGAAGAACGCAAGGCTCCACAAATCCTTTACGCAGGAAACTCAATCTCATCTACTTACCTTGCTGACTTGGTAGAGTACGTAGCTGATAAAGATTTCTCAGTAAACGTGATTTCTAAATCAGGTACAACAACTGAACCAGCGATTGCTTTCCGTGTTTTCAAAGAACTCTTGGTTAAGAAATACGGTCAAGAAGAAGCAAACAAACGTATCTATGCAACAACTGACCGCCAAAAAGGTGCTGTTAAGGTTGAAGCAGACGCTAACGGTTGGGAAACATTTGTTGTTCCAGATGATATCGGTGGACGCTTCTCAGTATTGACAGCCGTTGGTTTGCTTCCAATCGCAGCATCAGGAGCTGACATCAAAGCCCTTATGGAAGGTGCGAATGCAGCTCGCAAAGACTACACTTCAGATAAAATCTCTGAAAACGAAGCTTACCAATACGCAGCAGTTCGTAACATTCTTTACCGTAAAGGCTATGCAACAGAAATCTTGGTAAACTACGAGCCATCACTTCAATACTTCTCAGAATGGTGGAAACAATTGGCTGGTGAATCAGAAGGAAAAGATCAAAAAGGTATCTACCCAACTTCAGCCAACTTCTCAACTGACTTGCACTCATTGGGTCAATTTATCCAAGAAGGAACTCGTATCATGTTTGAAACAGTAGTCCGTGTTGACAAACCTCGTAAAAACGTGATTATTCCTAGCTTGGAAGAAGATCTTGATGGACTTGGTTACCTTCAAGGAAAAGACGTTGACTTTGTAAACAAAAAAGCGACTGACGGTGTTCTTCTTGCCCACACAGATGGTGACGTACCAAACATGTATGTGACTCTTCCAGAGCAAGATGCTTTCACTCTTGGTTACACTATCTACTTCTTCGAATTGGCAATTGCTCTTTCAGGTTACTTGAATGCTATCAACCCATTTGACCAACCAGGTGTTGAAGCTTACAAACGTAACATGTTTGCCCTTCTTGGAAAACCAGGATTTGAAGAATTGAGCAAAGAACTTAACGCACGTCTATAATAGAAGAAAAGAGTGGTTTGTCCACTCTTTTTACTCTCTTTATCCATAGAAATTGGACTCAGCCAAGACTTGTGATATAATATAGAGAGCAAAAAGGCAGACGCCTAGAGACTTTATAGGAGAAACTATGTCAAAAGATATCCGCGTACGTTACGCACCAAGTCCAACAGGACTACTACACATCGGGAATGCCCGTACAGCATTGTTCAACTACCTTTACGCACGTCATCATGGTGGAACTTTTATCATTCGTATCGAAGATACTGACCGTAAACGTCATGTCGAGGATGGTGAACGTTCACAACTTGAAAACCTTCGCTGGTTAGGTATGGATTGGGATGAAAGCCCAGAAACACATGAAAATTACCGCCAGTCTGAGCGTTTGGACTTGTATCAAAAATACATCGATCAACTATTAGCTGAAGGAAAAGCCTACAAATCTTACGTTACAGAAGAAGAGCTGGCAGCTGAACGCGAACGCCAAGAAGCAGCTGGTGAAACACCTCGTTATATCAACGAATACCTCGGTATGAGTGAAGAGGAAAAAGCAGCTTACATCGCAGAACGTGAAGCAGCAGGGATCATCCCAACAGTTCGCTTGGCGGTCAATGAGTCAGGTGTCTACAAGTGGCATGATATGGTCAAAGGTGATATCGAATTTGAAGGTGGCAATATCGGTGGTGACTGGGTTATCCAAAAGAAAGATGGTTACCCAACTTACAACTTTGCCGTTGTCATCGATGACCATGATATGCAAATTTCTCACGTAATCCGTGGAGACGACCACATTGCTAATACACCAAAACAGCTCATGGTTTATGAAGCACTTGGTTGGGAAGCTCCAGAGTTTGGTCACATGACTTTGATTATCAACTCTGAAACTGGGAAAAAATTGTCTAAACGTGACACCAACACCCTTCAGTTTATCGAAGATTACCGAAAGAAAGGTTACCTTCCAGAAGCAGTCTTTAACTTTATTGCTCTTCTTGGTTGGAACCCAGGTGGAGAAGATGAAATCTTCTCTCGTGAAGAACTCATTAAACTTTTCGATGAAAACCGCCTCAGCAAGTCCCCAGCAGCCTTTGATCAGAAGAAACTCGACTGGATGAGCAATGATTATATCAAGAATGCAGACCTAGAAACTATCTTTGAAATGGCAAAACCATTCTTAGAGGAAGTAGGCCGTTTAACTGATAAGGCTGAAAAATTAGTTGAGCTCTATAAACCACAAATGAAATCAGTATATGAGATTATCCCATTGACAGATCTCTTCTTCTCAGATTTCCCAGAATTGACAGAAGCAGAACGCGAAGTAATGGCGGGGGAAACAGTCCCAACAGTTCTTGAAGCCTTCAAGGCAAAACTTGAAGCGATGACAGATGATGAATTTGTAACAGAAAATATCTTCCCACAAATCAAAGCTGTTCAAAAAGAAACAGGTATCAAAGGGAAAAATCTCTTCATGCCTATTCGTATCGCTGTTTCAGGTGAAATGCATGGACCAGAATTACCAGATACAATTTTCTTGCTTGGACGTGAAAAATCAATCCAGCATATCGAAAATATGTTAAAAGAAATCTCTAAATAAGAAGGATGTAATAATGGACATCTGGGAAAAGATGTACGAAGAGGCACAGAAATTGTATAATCCACATGAAGTATCTGATTTTGTTTATGCTAATCATGTCGTTGCCGCAGTAGAAGCAGAAGATGGACAAATATTTACAGGTTTCTGCATGGAGGGAACTTGTGGTGTTTTCCATCTCTGCGCAGAGCGGGCGGCTCTCTTCAATATGTACCAATTTTCAGGACAAACTAAGGTTAAAAAAGTATTAGCCTTTCGAGACAAACCACCTTATGGTGGAAGTTCCGGTATGCCTTGTGGCGCTTGCAGAGAATTCCTCTTAGAGTTGAACGCTGAAAATAAAGATGCAGAATTCATGATGGACTATAATATAAGAAAAACAGTTAAAGTTGCAGAACTAATGCCCTATTGGTGGGGAGAAGAACGTGCTTCTAAGTTTAATAATCAATAGAAGAGTCAGTATAATTCTGGCTCTTTTTACTTAATTTGAAAAAAACAGAAAAAAGTAGTTGACAAAGTATGAAAAGTCTGTATAATAGTAAGAGTTGAAAATAACAGCTCAGGTCCGTTGGTCAAGGGGTTAAGACACCGCCTTTTCACGGCGGTAACACGGGTTCGAATCCCGTACGGACTATGGTGTATTGTGGTTGAGGCACTTGATGAAAAAAGTTAAAAAAGTTTCAAAAAAGTGTTGACAAGCGAAAGCGGCTGTGATATACTAATATAGTTGTCACTTGAGAGAAGCGAGTGACAAAGACCTTTGAAAACTGAACAAGACGAACCAATGTGCAGGGCACTACAACTAAGGTTGTAGTACTGAACAATGAAAAAACAATAAATCTGTCAGTGACAGAAATGAGTGAGAACTCAAACTTTTAATGAGAGTTTGATCCTGGCTCAGGACGAACGCTGGCGGCGTGCCTAATACATGCAAGTAGAACGCTGAAGGAGGAGCTTGCTTCTCTGGATGAGTTGCGAACGGGTGAGTAACGCGTAGGTAACCTGCCTGGTAGCGGGGGATAACTATTGGAAACGATAGCTAATACCGCATAATAGTAGATGTTGCATGACATTTGCTTAAAAGGTGCAATTGCATCACTACCAGATGGACCTGCGTTGTATTAGCTAGTTGGTGGGGTAACGGCTCACCAAGGCGACGATACATAGCCGACCTGAGAGGGTGATCGGCCACACTGGGACTGAGACACGGCCCAGACTCCTACGGGAGGCAGCAGTAGGGAATCTTCGGCAATGGACGGAAGTCTGACCGAGCAACGCCGCGTGAGTGAAGAAGGTTTTCGGATCGTAAAGCTCTGTTGTAAGAGAAGAACGAGTGTGAGAGTGGAAAGTTCACACTGTGACGGTATCTTACCAGAAAGGGACGGCTAACTACGTGCCAGCAGCCGCGGTAATACGTAGGTCCCGAGCGTTGTCCGGATTTATTGGGCGTAAAGCGAGCGCAGGCGGTTAGATAAGTCTGAAGTTAAAGGCTGTGGCTTAACCATAGTACGCTTTGGAAACTGTTTAACTTGAGTGCAAGAGGGGAGAGTGGAATTCCATGTGTAGCGGTGAAATGCGTAGATATATGGAGGAACACCGGTGGCGAAAGCGGCTCTCTGGCTTGTAACTGACGCTGAGGCTCGAAAGCGTGGGGAGCAAACAGGATTAGATACCCTGGTAGTCCACGCCGTAAACGATGAGTGCTAGGTGTTAGACCCTTTCCGGGGTTTAGTGCCGTAGCTAACGCATTAAGCACTCCGCCTGGGGAGTACGACCGCAAGGTTGAAACTCAAAGGAATTGACGGGGGCCCGCACAAGCGGTGGAGCATGTGGTTTAATTCGAAGCAACGCGAAGAACCTTACCAGGTCTTGACATCCCTCTGACCGCTCTAGAGATAGAGCTTTCCTTCGGGACAGAGGTGACAGGTGGTGCATGGTTGTCGTCAGCTCGTGTCGTGAGATGTTGGGTTAAGTCCCGCAACGAGCGCAACCCCTATTGTTAGTTGCCATCATTCAGTTGGGCACTCTAGCGAGACTGCCGGTAATAAACCGGAGGAAGGTGGGGATGACGTCAAATCATCATGCCCCTTATGACCTGGGCTACACACGTGCTACAATGGCTGGTACAACGAGTCGCAAGCCGGTGACGGCAAGCTAATCTCTTAAAGCCAGTCTCAGTTCGGATTGTAGGCTGCAACTCGCCTACATGAAGTCGGAATCGCTAGTAATCGCGGATCAGCACGCCGCGGTGAATACGTTCCCGGGCCTTGTACACACCGCCCGTCACACCACGAGAGTTTGTAACACCCGAAGTCGGTGAGGTAACCGTAAGGAGCCAGCCGCCTAAGGTGGGATAGATGATTGGGGTGAAGTCGTAACAAGGTAGCCGTATCGGAAGGTGCGGCTGGATCACCTCCTTTCTAAGGATAAGGAACTGCGCATTGGTCTTGTTTAGTCTTGAGAGGTCTTGTGGGGCCTTAGCTCAGCTGGGAGAGCGCCTGCTTTGCACGCAGGAGG